>JABHVM010000074.1 GCA_018658305.1 Thiotrichales bacterium
TATTCGCCTCGTTGGAGCAGGTCAAGAGGAAGTGTTTTTAGGGATGCATCTGGCGCTATATTATCATTAGCACTCTCGTCTTTAGAAGTCTGCGTATTTTCAACTCTGTTCTGCTCGCTTTTAGGTCGTGCTTTGCGCTTACTACCTAAGAGTGAATCTAACCCTCTACCCAGCCCACCTTTTTTCATTGTCACTATCTTTACTCTCCTCTACTTTTTAACTCTCAATGATTTAAGCTCTCGCTCTTCTCGCTCTAAAATCTCTGCTGCTAAATCTGCGTATGCATAAGCGCCTCTTGAAGATGGCGCGTAGTAGAGAATGGGGCGACCGTAACTTGGGGCTTCTGCCAAAGTAACATTGCGCGGAATCACGCTGTCATAAACTTTATCTCCAAAGTGAGAGATTAGCTGTTGCGAGACCTCTACTGATAGGCGATTTCTAGAGTCGTACATAGTACGAACAATACCCTGCAGTTCAAGCTCTGGATTGTAACTCTCTTGCACCCGCTCCATAGTATCCATAAGTGCGGTTAACCCTTCTAGCGCATAATATTCACACTGCAACGGCACAATCACCCCATCTGCTGCCACGAATGCATTTAGAGTAAGGATATTCAAAGTTGGCGGACAGTCGATCAGAATATATTTATATTTATCAGCAACTGTATCTAATATTTTTCGCAGCTGAAGCAGTCTATCATCAACTGCCATCAACTCTACTTCAGCGGCAGTAAGGTCTCCGTTTGCGGCGAGCAGATCATAGCCGACCTCTGCTGGATGTTGAAGTGCATCTTCAAGTGAAACTTCTCCCAACAGCACATCAACCCCACTCCACTCAACCTCCTGCTTATTAACGCCACTTCCTGTAGTTGCATTACCTTGTGGATCAAGATCTACCAACAGAACTTTCTCTTCAAAGTATCCTAGAGAGGCGGAGAGATTCACCGCAGTAGTTGTTTTACCTACTCCGCCTTTCTGATTTGCTATTGCGTATACTCTACTCATCCTCTACTCTCTATACTCTACTCTCTTAGTCTATACTCTTGCACATACTATTAAATGACGCTCTGCATTGAGTTCAGGAATCTCAATTTTCTCTACTCGCTCTAACTTAAAGCCATCTACTATAGCAGAATCCTCTTCTGGCCACTTTCCTTTCATTGCGACTGCTACCCCACCACTCTCAACTAAATTTAGGGAGAGCTGCAGAAATTGCTGGAGAGAGGTGAATGCGCGCGATACTACTATATTAAATTTCTTTGCAGGACGATACTCTTCAGCTCTAGAGTGGATAGCAGTTGCATTGCTCAATCCTAACTCAAGGATAGCTTGCTGGATAAACGAGCTCTTCTTGCGATTACTATCAACCATCACTATGGTGCGCGCAGGATCCTGAATTGCTAAGGGAATGCCCGGCAGCCCAGCACCACTACCAAGATCCAAAAGTGATCCGGTCGGCAGATATGGCTCTATAGAGAGACTATCTAGGATATGGTGAGTTCGCATCTTTTCTAGATCACGAATTGCCGTTAAGTTGTAGGCTCTACTCCACTTACTAAGCAGCTTTAGATAGTGCTCAATCTGTTCTGTACTATTCATGTTTTTTCAGATGAATGCGCAGCAGTGAGAGTGCGGCAGGGGTAATTCCAGGAATTCGTCCCGCCTCACCGAGAGTTATAGGACGCTGGTGCTCTAACTTCTCTTGAAGCTCATTCGATAGTCCTGAGACATTTTTATATTCAATATTGGCTGGGAGCTTACTCTCTGTATGCTCCCTATTTTTCATAATCTCTTGCTGTTGACGCTCTATATATCCTGCATATTTAGCTTGGATCTCTACCTGCTCACTTACAGATTGTGCGATCTCCTCTACATCTGAAATAACAGCTCTAGCGTTTATCAACTTTAGACTCATCAGCTCTTGATAATTAACCTGTGGACGAGCTAATAAATCTAGCAGATTATGTTCATGACGAAGTTCCGCTCCAAATACTCTCTCCGCCTCTTGCGACGATATGTCTTGAGGCTGAATCCAACGCTCTGTTAAGCGCTGCTGCTCTCTGCTTATTGCGTCTCGTTTCTGCTGAAATAGTTCCCAACGCTTATCATCTACCAACCCCAACTCACGACCTCGCTCTGTTAAACGGAGATCAGCATTATCTTCTCGCAGAAGCAAGCGGTATTCAGCACGACTGGTAAACATTCGATATGGCTCATTGGTTCCTCGAGTAATTAGGTCGTCAATAAGAACTCCCATATAAGAGTTCTCTCTTCGTGGATGCCACTGTTCCAGCTGTTGAGCCTTACGGGCAGCATTTACTCCTGCAACCAACCCTTGCGCTGCCGCCTCTTCATAACCCGTAGTTCCATTGATCTGTCCTGCAAAAAATAGGTTACTGAGAGGATTAGTCTCAAGTGATGGCTTTAGATCTCTAGGGTCAAAAAAGTCATACTCAATTGCGTAGCCTGGTCTTGTGAGATGTGCGTTCTCAAATCCCTGGATAGAGCGCACTAACTCTATCTGCACATCAAAGGGGAGACTTGTAGAGATTCCGTTAGGGTAGACTTCATGCGTATTCAGACCTTCTGGCTCTATAAATATCTGGTGGGAATCTCGTTCAGAAAAACGGACTACCTTATCCTCTACCGAAGGGCAGTAACGAGGACCAACCCCCTCTATCACTCCACTATACATTGGGGAGCGTTCTAGTCCACCACGAATAATATCGTGCGTGTTTTTATTGGTGTGGGTTATCCAGCAAGATATCTGTTGCGGATGTTCACTCCGATTACCTATATAGGAGAATGATGGAATTGGACTATCGCCAGCTTGCTCGGCAAGTTGGCTGTAGTTAATGGTTCTCCCATCTATACGAGGAGGAGTTCCCGTCTTTAAGCGACGCACTCTAAATGGAAGTTCACTCAATCTATCTGCGAGCTTCAGAGATGGCGGATCCCCCATTCGTCCACCAGAACTCTGGGAGAGCCCTACATGAATTACCCCATTTAAGAAGGTGCCAACAGTCAACACAACTGCTTTTGCGCTAATACGAATTCCTGATTGAGTCTCCACCCCAACCACCTGCTCTCCCTCTATTAATAGATCATCAACTCCCTGCTGAAAGATGGTTAAATTTGGCTGATTCTCTAACTTACTGCGTACCGCTTGGCGGTAGAGTTGACGATCTGCCTGCGCTCTAGTCGCTTGCACTGCTGCTCCCTTGCTACTGTTGAGGGTGCGAAATTGAATTCCCGCTTGATCTATAGCGTGCGCCATAAATCCACCAAGCGCATCGATCTCTTTAACAAGATGTCCTTTTCCTATTCCTCCAATAGCGGGGTTGCAGCTCATCTGCCCCAATGTCTCTATGTTGTGAGTTAGGAGTAGAGTAGATGCTCCAGTTCGTGCGGAGGCGAGCGCGGCTTCTGTTCCTGCGTGACCGCCTCCAACCACAATTACAGCAAAGTTTTCTGGGTAGTTCATAGAGAGTGAATTAGGTGATGTACTTTATGCGATACCAGAGTAGCCCTAACCACTCATGAAGAAATGATACATTACTAGTCAACGCGCGCGCACTAGGTCTCCATAACCCTAAACCTCTATCCATCTTACTGCGCACAGTAAATGCGGTTGGTGCCGGAACTATCGTTATACCCTCCATCTCCGGAGAGTATTTAAAAACTCGGAGTGAGCGCTGCATATGAGATGCGTGGGTAACTAGTAACATTGTAGATATCTTATGCTGCTTAAGAATTGGCGGCACAAAACGAGAGTGCTCCCAGGTGTTAATACTGCGCTTCTCTTGTAATACACCACTGATAGCAAAATCACTCCAGAGACTATCAGCCATAAGTTGTGACTCAGGAACTCCCTCATTTAGAGGCTCACCACCTGCAACCAAAATTGGAAAGCCACTCTTTTTGTGAAGATAACTGCCATAACGAATTCGCTCAAGGGTGGCTCTGCCTACTACATCTCTACCAAATTCTGGAGCTGCGGTATAACGACCTCCACCTAAAATTACAATAGCTGCTTGCTCATTCTCATCTATAACTGGAATATCAATTAGCGCTGGAGTTGTCTCTAGCTGCTCAGCTAATTCAAACTTAAGCCACGGAGTGCTTAGCAGGTAGAGTGCAATAGTGGCGACCCAGATTAGAAAAAGTGGGAACTTTCTTAACCAGCGCGTAAGAAATAGAGCAAATAGAAGAAGGAGCAGGATACTACCTGGTGGCATCACCCACGCTTCTATAAGTCGTATTGTTTCAACCATCAGTAGATCCTCTCTTCATGTTAATTTTAACTTTTATAAATTATTTAGTGCCACTTCACAACTACTAACACTACAATTGACATTAAGTCAATTGCGGTCATCTTGGGATAACACTACAACTTACATTAGGTCAATTGTAGTCATCTTAGGATAACTTCACTTAAATTATCTTTACCATAGGTTTAATAATGGGATATAATAATAGGTTATAAATAGTGAGTTACAATTATACACAATAAAAAACCAGAATTAATCTAGAATTAATATTACGATGAAGGCAATTTAATATGAACAGCAATAATAGTTTTTCAAAATCACTCTCCGCAGCAGCTTTAACTTTTACATTAATAGCTCCGCTAAACAGTGTGTGGGCTGTAGAGACTCTTGAGCCAGTAATCGTCACCGCCTCGCCTGACACTACTATAGAGCAGGATCCATTAGAGGGGTACAACCGTACAGTATTCAGCTTTAACGAAGAGCTAGATGATAACTTTTTAAAACCGACTGCGGAAGCTTATCATGATATTCTTCCTGATCCTGTAGAGAATGGAATTAGCAACTTCTTTAGTAATTTGCGCGAACCATTTAATATCTTAAATAATATCCTCCAATTTAAACTTGACGATGCGGTCTCTGACACAGTGCGCTTTGGACTGAACACCACAATCGGAATTTTTGGACTATTTGATGTCGCATCTGAGGCAGGGCTTGAAAAACATAAAGAGGACTTTGGTCAAACTTTAGGGGTGTGGGGAGTTGAGAGTGGACCCTATTTTGTGCTCCCTATTCTTGGTCCAAGTACAGTTAGAGACACTGCTGGTATAGCTACAGAGTTCTGGGTTGGAAATACCGTAGAAGTTGGCAATACAGAGCTGTTTAACCCTAGTGGCGAACTTAACTCACAGGGCGCTGAAAATGCGTATCTTGCAACTAAGACAGTTAGCAAACGAGCTAATCTACTAACCACTAAAGAGATGATCGATGACGCAAGTTTTGACTCTTACGCCTTTATGCGCGATGCCTATCTCCAGAAGCGCGAGAGTGAGGTTAGAGATGGCGATATTGAGTTAATGCCACTTCCTGCCGATCTAAACTAAACAGCTAATCGATGGAGCCAGCCCACTGGATTCAACGCTGGCAAGAGGGGCGTACTGGTTTCCACCAAAATGCTCCTAATCAGTGGCTAGAGCGATTCTATCCTGGGCTAGAACTTAAAGCTGGCGACTCTATTTTTCTCCCGCTCTGTGGAAAGACCGTTGACCTTATCTGGCTGGCAGAGCAGGGACAAAAAGTTTTGGGAGTTGAGTTAAGCCCAATCGCTGTCGAACAATTTTTCAACTCTAACAGACTCTCTGCGGAGCAGAGCTCTAGTGATTCAGGTAAGTTTACAAAATGGGAGAGCGGATCAATCTCGCTCCTAGAGGGTGATTTCTTCAATTTAACTCGCTATGATCTACAAGATTGTAGAGCTATCTTTGATCGAGCAGCGCTAGTTGCTCTCCCCTTTGAGATGCGGCAACGCTATGTAGAGCATCTAGCCGATAATATTGCACCCGATACGAAAATTTTATTAGTCACCACCGATTTTATACAGGAGGAGAAAAGTCCTCCCCCATTTGCGATCAGCGATGCAGAGGTACATAAACTTTATGACTCTAGGTTTGAAGTTTTGCATCTTCATAGCGAAGATCTATCCAATAGCAGAGACCCTCTTGCTAAACGAGGCGTGAGCTCACTAATTGAGAATGTATATTTATGCAGTATGCGTAAATAATTAGGGTCAGAGTGTGATTTATTCTTGGCATATCTCACTCCGACCCCAAAACTATAAGTAGATTACTTAATCTCTAATAACTCAATATCAAAGATTAAAGTAGCACCTGGCTGAATAACAGGTGGCGAACCTTGATCACCATAAGCTAAATCTGATGATATATATAAACGCCATTTGGATCCGGTAGCCATTAATTGTAATGCTTCAATCCAGCCTGGAATAACTCCATTAACTGGGAATTTTGCTGGCTCTCCACGATCTATTGAGCTGTCAAAGACAGTGCCATCAATTAAACTACCGTGATAATGGGTGACAACGATATCAGAAGGTGCTGGTTTTGCACCGCTACCTTCTGTGATAACTTCGTACTGAAGTCCAGAATCTGTTGTTGTTATCCCATCTTTTTTAGCATTTTCATCTAAAAATGTTTTACCTGCAACTTTATTACCTTCTGCGGCGTTCGCTGCCCCTGCTTGAGCCTTAGAGTTAATAGCTTCAAATGCTGCTTGCATTACCTTATCATCAAAACGCATAGGCTTTTTATCAAAAACATCTTTTATGCCCGTTACCAAAGCATCTAAATTAAATCCTTCAAATAACTGCTGGCTCACTTGCTGACCTAGTTGAAGGCCTATTCCATAACTGACTTTATCAGCATCAGTATTCATTTTATCACTCATAATTTTTATTTCTCGGTAAGTTATCGAAGAGGTAATTATAACATAGGCTCTGATTTTGGCGTTAGAAAGCTCATATCGCGGCACAGAAATAATCAGGGTCAGAGTGTTATTTATTCAATATCTCCCCCCTCAGCCTTTTCAATTAAGCTAAAGGTATCTCTGTAACAGTGGTGACAGTCCTGCTTTTAGTATTGGCCCATTACCATGCTATCGCACAAGAAACATAAAAAATGTCCGATAGAGATAAAACGAACTTCTCTATTATGTAGTATGCGGGAATAAAAAAAACCCCAACCAAAAGGTTGAGGTTTTTTTTATTCACATAGCCAGTATTTACATCATACCGCCCATTCCACCCATACCGCCACTCATATCTGGCATTGCAGGAGCTGCTTCTTGTGGGATTTCAGCAACCATCGCTTCAGTTGTGATCATTAGACCAGTTACTGATGCTGCGTACTGAAGTGCAGAACGAGTTACTTTAGCTGGATCTAGAATTCCCATCTCGATCATATCACCGTACTCACTGCTAGCTGCATTGTAGCCGTAGTTACCAGTCTCATTTTCGATATTGTTAACTACAACTGAACCTTCATCGCCTGCATTAGCTACGATCTGGCGCAGTGGCTCTTCCATTGCTCGACGCATAATGTTGATACCAACATCTTGGTCATGGTTGTCGCCGCTAAGACCGTCAATTCCAGCACGAGCACGGATTAGAGCTGTGCCACCACCTGGAACTACGCCCTCTTCAACCGCTGCACGAGTTGCGTGAAGTGCATCTTCAACACGAGCTTTCTTCTCTTTCATCTCTACTTCTGTTGCTGCACCTACTTTGATTACTGCAACACCGCCAGCTAGTTTAGCTACGCGCTCCTGAAGTTTCTCTTTGTCGTAATCAGAAGTTGTGTTTTCAATTTGTTGACGCACCTGTATAACTCTTGCCTCAATCTCTTCTGCACTGCCAGCACCATCAATAATGATTGTGTTATCTTTCTCAACCACGATGCGTTTAGCCGTACCGAGATCTTCTAAGGTTGCTTTTTCTAATGAAAGACCAACCTCTTCAGAGATAACCTGTCCACCAGTCAGAATCGCGATATCTTGCAACATAGCTTTACGACGATCACCAAATCCTGGAGCCTTAACTGCTGCAACCTTGACGATTCCACGCATAGAGTTGACTACTAGAGTAGCTAGTGCCTCACCCTCTACATCTTCAGCAATTATAAGAAGTGGACGGCTTGCTTTAGCCACACCTTCTAGAAGCTGAAGTAAGTCACGAATGTTTGCGATCTTCTTATCAAATAGAAGGATAAATGGATCTTCCAACTCAGCAGTCATATTCTGCTGATTGTTTACAAAGTATGGTGAGAGGTAGCCACGATCAAACTGCATACCTTCAACTACATCTAACTCGTTGTCCAGAGATTTACCCTCTTCAACAGTGATTACACCCTCTTTACCAACCTTATCCATTGCGTCTGCAATGATAGTTCCGATAGAGAGATCGGAGTTAGCAGAGATACTTCCTACCTGCGCTATTGCACTAGTATCCGTACATGGAGTTGCGAGTTTTTCAATCTCTATAACTGAAGCAGTAACTGCTTTATCAATTCCACGCTTAAGATCCATTGGGTTCATTCCAGCAGCAACTGCCTTCATGCCTTCACGCATAATTGCTTGTGCTAATACAGTTGCAGTAGTAGTTCCATCACCAGCAACATCAGAGGTCTGTGATGCAACCTCTTTTACCATCTGCGCGCCCATATTCTCATATTTATTATCAAGCTCGATCTCTTTTGCTACTGATACACCATCTTTAGTGATGGTTGGAGCACCAAATGCTTTATCAAGAACCACATTGCGCCCTTTAGGACCAAGGGTAACCTTTACTGCGTTTGCTAGGGTATTGACACCTGCTAGCATTAGATGACGCGCGTCATCTCCAAATTTTACTTCTTTTGCACTCATAAACTTTTCCTTATCTCTAAATTAAATAGTAGTATATTAAATACTATAATTATGTGTTGCTACTTAGCCCTCGATCACTGCCATGATGTCATCTTCTTTCATCACGATCAGCTCTTCACCATCAACTTTGATCTCTGTACCAGCAAACTTGCCGAAAAGTACAGTGTCACCAACTTTGACATCCATTGTTAGGCGTTCACCACTATCTGCAATTTTTCCATTACCAGCAGCTACAATCTCGCCACGGCTTGGTTTCTCAGTTGCAGAATCAGGGATAACAATTCCTCCAGCGGACATCCGCTCCTCTTCTGTGCGACGAACTACTACACGATCGTGCAGGGGACGTAAATTCATAACTTTCTCCTTACTCTAGTTTAACTATTAATATATTAAAAATTGACGAGACACATATATACAATACTTATATACAATACTTACTCTATAAAATAATTTTAAAGTAAGGTATCTATTCAAGAATAACTGTTTCGTCAGCTGAAATGGGAGAGCTAAAATTAAGCACACTCTCATCCAAGGTGAGCTAATGATAGGGGCGAAAAACTGTAAGTCAAGGGGAGAGCTGAAAAATTATTTTATTTTCCTATTCTAGGGTCATCTTTCTCGTAAAATTCGCCCTCAATAATATCTTCATTAGTGGTTGAGCTACGCACAGATGAGTGCACTCTTGAACTAGCTGATTTTAGAAATGGAGCTAAAATCGCTCGTCTAGTAGTTGGAATCAACCCCAAAAATCCGATAAAATCTGTAACGAATCCAGGGGTAAGTAGAAGTGCGCCGCTTACTAATAGAGCCGCTCCTTCCAACAGTTGAAGTGCAGGAACTTCTCCTCTAGCTAGTGCGCTCTGTGCATTCATCAAGGTCGAGAGCCCCTGCGCTTTGAGTAGAGTTACCCCAACTACTGCAGTTAAAACCACCAGTAAGATTGTGGGGAGTACACCAATAATTGAGCCGACCTCCATCAGCAGATAAATTTCTACAATAGGAATCAGGATAAAAAATAGTAGTGCGACTTTAGAGGTTTTCATAAACAGTAATATTATACCCTCTTCTCCTTTACACCACAGCTCATCATCTATAAACTTAACCAGATTAGGTAAATTCTAGGTTAATATTGAGTAAACAATAAATAAGCTATTAATGAGAGGGGAGATGCTGTGATGAGAAACTATTTTATGGGTAAGTACAAATTTAGGGCTTTAAAATTAGGGATAGTTAACAAGTTAATCTTATCAACTCTCTTTGGGATCAGTTTCAATATCGCTATAAACGGGAGCTCTCTAGCTGAAGAGAGTACATCTGCACCACTTAAACAGCTCGATAGCTTAATCAGCTCTTTTGGTCTCGGTGCTGAGAGCGATGAACCTCTCCATCCAGATAAGGCATTTGTTTTTTCACATGATGAACCTACACATAAAGATGGTGTAGACTCTATTGAGATGCAGTGGCAGATCGCTGATAAGCATTATCTCTATCGCAATAAATTTAAGTTCATTCTTAAGGAGGCAAAAAATCTCGCTGTCGGTGAGGCGGAAAAACCGCCTGGCGAGATGAAAGAGGATCAGTTTTTCGGCACCCTAGAGGTCTATCATGGCGATCAGACTATTACTCTGCCCTTTATTAGAGAGAGCAGTGAGGCGGCAAGCGGGACTCTATATGTTGTCTATCAAGGGTGTGCAGAACGCGGAATCTGTTACCCCCCGATTAATAAAAAAATCAAACTTAACCTCCCTGCAGTGAGCAATGCTAATGGTTCAAATAACTCTGTAGCTAACTCTACAACAGTCGATGTTACTACCTCAGACACTGCGCCTTTGGCGGAGCAAGATCAGATTGCTGCCTCTCTCAATAGCGGTAACACTCTACTGACTCTGATTAGTTTTTTTGGCTTCGGACTGCTACTCGCATTCACTCCTTGCGTATTTCCGATGATCCCTATCCTCTCTGGTATTATTGTGGGACAGGGCAGAGATATTACCACTCGCAAAGCGTTCACTATGTCACTAGTATATGTCTTGGCAATGGCACTTACCTACACTTTTGCTGGAGTTCTTGCTGGACTCTTTGGAGAGAATCTCCAGGCTGCATTTCAAAATCCGTGGATTCTTGGTAGCTTCAGTCTGGTTTTTGTACTACTCTCACTCTCAATGTTTGGTTTTTATGAACTACAGATGCCGGCAAGCATTCAAGGCAAACTGACGACAGCAAGCAATCGTCAGCAAGGTGGATCTCTAACTGGAGTTGCAATAATGGGGCTGCTCTCTGCTCTCATAGTTGGGCCTTGTGTTGCTGCGCCTCTGGCTGGCGCACTGATCTATATTGGACAGACTGGTGATGCCCTATTAGGTGGAATGGCACTCTTTGCTCTAAGTATGGGGATGGGCGCACCTCTCCTGCTTATCGGTACATCTGCAGGAAAACTCCTCCCTAAAGCTGGAGGATGGATGGATACAGTCAAAGCATTTTTTGGAGTTATGCTCCTTGCAGTTGCTATCTGGATGTTAGAACGAATTATTCCAGCTGCGGCATCTATGCTGCTATGGGCTGCGCTCCTAATTATCCCTGCTATCTATATGGGGGCTATAGACTCCCTTCCTCAAGATGCTACTGGATGGAAAAAACTCTGGAAAGGAGTTGGCCTATTTATCTTAATATACGGCATTATGCTTATGGTGGGGGTTGCATCAGGGAGTAAAGACCCTCTCCAGCCGCTTAAAGGTATAGGTGGTGGCGGAGTTGCTACAGCTCAAAATGAGGGGTTAGTATTTCAGCAGATTAAAGGTATTGATGGGTTAGAGGCAGCTCTGGCTGATGCGGGGAGTAGAGATCAACCAGTATTTCTAGATTTCTATGCTGATTGGTGCATCTCTTGTAAGGAGTTTGAGGCGTTAACCTTCTCTGATCCTGCCGTACAGCGAGCGTTATCTGGGGTTAAACTTATCCAAGCGGATGTGACCGCTAACGATGACATTGATCAGGCGCTAATGAAAAAGCTAGGAATTTTTGGTCCTCCAGCACTCCTATTTTTTGATCGCTCGGGAGTTGAAGTTAAAGCTGCGCGGTTAGTGCAGTTTATGGACGCTGATAAATTTGCCGAGCATGTACAAGGAGCGGTTAAGTAATGGGAAGAACTAAATTACTCTTGATCGCAACTATCTCGATAGCACTTGGTGGCGCCTCTTTTTTTCTGACTCAGCAAGAGGGAGTTGATAACAGAGCCTCCACAACAGTCGCTGCGGTGGTGGGTGAAAGTTCAAAACTACAACTTGAAGAAGCACGATCACTCCCCTTTATGGATTTAAAGAGTGACTCTCACACTCTCAAAGGTTGGGAAGGAAAAGTGTTAATCCTAAACTTCTGGGCAACTTGGTGTCCACCATGTCGCAGAGAGATTCCTGCCTTTATTGAACTCCAAGATGAGTTTGGCGATAAGGGGCTACAATTTGTTGGCGTAGCAGTAGATAACGCTAAACGGGTGGCAACCTACGCGGTAAAAAATGGAATTAACTACCCAACTCTGCTTGGTGAGAGCAACGGATTAGAGCTCTCGATTATGCTGGGAAACAGTGCCTCAGTCCTCCCATATACTGTAATTTTTGATCGTAACGGCACAATGATAAGTAGCCACCGTGGAGAAGTATCTAGAGAGCTTATGCTGGAACAAGTCTCTCCTCTACTGTAACTTTATTAATGAGAGAGTTGCTGCTAAATATAGGTTAAATGTTAATAAAGTGTAGACAAGTTCTAAAAAATAGTAGAGAATAGCGCGTATGTTAAAAATTCTTCTTCTAAACGGTCCCAACCTAAATCTACTAGGTAAACGGGAGCCTGACCATTATGGTAGTGAGACCCTAGAGAGTGTTCAACAACGAATTGTAGCTGAAGCGGAGTCTGCGGGGTATCAGCTCGACTCTATGCAGAGTAACTCTGAGCAGGAGCTAATTGAGCGTATCCATAAGGCTGGCGCTGATGGGGTAAGTTTTATTCTATTCAATCCTGCTGCTTTCACCCATACAAGTGTTGCATTGCGAGATGCTCTGTTAGGAACTGCGATTCCATTTATTGAGATTCATCTCTCAAATACGATGGCTCGAGAAGATTTTCGTCACCGCTCATATTTTTCTGACATTGCCGAAGGGGTAATTATAGGGCTGGGCGTAGATGGTTACTCATTTGCCCTTCAGGCAGCAGTAAAGAGTTTAACTAGTTCACAAATTAACTCATAAATTAACTAAATATAAATCATACATCAATAAAATTAAGACGGGAGCTGTAAATATGGATATGCGCAAAATAAAGAAACTGATTGAGCTGATTGAGGAGTCTGGCATTGCTGAGATTGAGATTCAAGAGGGTGAAGAGTCGGTACGCATTAGCCGTTATGGATCAAACATAGCTACTCCTATCGCAGCTCCTGCGCCGGTTATGGTAACTACACCTGCAGCTGCTGAACCAGTAGCTGTGGAGCCAAAATTCAGCGGGCACGAAGTTAAATCACCGATGGTTGGAACATTCTACCGTTCGTCTGCGCCAGGCGCGAAGCCATTTGTGGAGGTGGGAGATACTGTAACGGAGGGAGATGACATCTGTATCATTGAAGCTATGAAAATTCTTAACCCAATCAAGAGTGACAAGTCTGGGGTAGTGTGTGCAATCCTTATTGAGAACGCATCCGCAGTTGAGTTTGAACAGCCATTAATCGTTATTGAGTAAATATTATGTTGGATAAAATTGTAATCGCCAATCGTGGCGAAATTGCGCTACGCATACTGCGTGCTTGTAAAGAGCTCGGAATAAAAACTGTTGCGGTACACTCTACTGCTGACCACTCCCAAAAACATGTACGGCTCGCGGATGAGTCTGTCTGCATTGGTCCACCATCATCAACTGAGAGCTACCTTAATATTCCTGCCATAATTAGTGCTGCTGAGGTTACTGATGCGATGGGAATTCATCCAGGCTATGGCTTTCTCTCTGAGAATGCAGATTTTGCCGAGAGAGTAGAGCAGAGTGGATTCTCATTTATCGGCCCTAAAGCTGAAACCATTCGTATTATGGGTGATAAAGTTGCTGCTATTAAAGCGATGAAAAAAGCAGGAGTTCCAACTGTACCTGGCTCGGATGGCCCCATTGGAAAAGATGATAAAAAGACCATAGCCATTGCTGCAAAAATTGGTTATCCTGTCATTATTAAAGCCTCTGGCGGCGGCGGTGGACGCGGAATGCGTGTAGTTCATAGTGAAGCGACTCTGATCCACTCTATTGCAATGACTAAAACTGAGGCTGCCAATACCTTCAATAATGACGTGGTCTATATGGAGAAATATCTAGAAAACCCTCGCCATATAGAGATCCAGGTTATTGCTGATGAGCATGGCAATGCAATCCATCTTGGAGAGCGCGACTGCTCTATGCAACGGCGTCACCAAAAAGTGGTGGAAGAGGCGCCCGCACCAGGAATCAGTGTTGCACTTCGTTCTAAAATTGGAGAGCGCTGTGCAAAAGCTTGTCAGGATATTGGTTACCGTGGTGCAGGAACCTTTGAGTTCCTATATGAAAATGGTGAGTTCTACTTTATAGAGATGAATACCCGTGTTCAAGTTGAACATCCAGTTACTGAGATGATTACTGGGGTTGACATTGTGCGCGAGCAGTTGCGTATCGCCTCTGGAATGGAGTTGAGCTACAAACAGAAAGATATTAAGATAAAAGGGCATTCGATTGAGTGCCGAATTAACGCAGAAGATGCGAAGACTTTTATCCCTTCACCTGGAAAAATTACCACCTATCATGCACCTGGTGGGGTTGGAGTAAGAGTAGACTCTCATCTCTATACTGGATATAGCGTCCCCCCTCACTATGATTCTATGATCGGTAAGCTGATCACCCATGGTGAAACTCGTGAGATTGCGATTGCAAGAATGAGAACCGCACTTGACGAGATGGTGATTGAAGGAATAAACAGTAACCTTGACCTTCATCGTGACATTATTCGTGATGGCACTTTTATCACAGGTGGAATGAATATCCACTATCTAGAGAAAAAGCTAGACCTTTAAGTGTGAATATAGCGTAGTGGCTTGGTTTCAGATCCGTTTCACCTCTCACAGCTTAGAGTCAGAAAAACATTCTGACCTTCTAATAGAGCTTGGTGCTCTATCTGTCACCTTTGAAGATGCGGAAGATCAGCCTATTTTAGAACCTCCACCAGGTGAGACCCCTCTTTGGGATAGAGTTGAGGTAGTTGGGCTGTTTGCTAAGGAACTTAACCGTGAGTTGATCAAGTTAGCACTGTCGCAACGACTTCCAGCTGAGAGTTTTTCCACCATAAGTATTAGTGATCTAAAAGAGCAGAATTGGGTTCGAGCTTGGATGGATGATTTCAACCCTATGCAATTTGGAGATAACCTCTGGATCATCCCATCTTGGAGTGAACCTATTGATCCTAATGCAACTAATATTCTGCTCGACCCTGGTCTCGCATTTGGCACTGGCACTCATCAAACTACTGCTCTCTGTATGGAGTGGCTCGATGCGAATCGTCCTGTAGATAAAAGTGTAATCGACTACGGCTGTGGTTCTGGAATTCTAGCTATCGCCGCTGCTAAACTTGGGGCAAGACGAGTAATCTGCGTAGATAATGATCCTCAAGCCCTCACTGCAACAACTGATAATAGTGAAAAGAATGGAGTAACCTCAACTCTAGAAACATATCTTCCTGTCGACTTTTCTAAAGAGTATGCTGGGCAGATCAAGGTAGACCTACTTCTTGCAAATATCTTGGCTGGCCCACTTATAGAACTTGCGCCAACCCTATCAAGCTATATTAAGTTGAATGGAGAGATAGTCTTATCTGGAATTCTAAACGAGCAGATAGATGAGGTAGTAGCAGCATATAGACCGTGGTTCAAATTAAATCCGCCCACCATCCAGGATGGCTGGGTTCGTATTGATGGAGTTAAAGAATAGAGTTCGCGCATAAAAAAGCACGGTACCACTTGCGTAGCACCGTGCAATTAACAACAACCACCAAAAGGAGGAGAAATGGTGATTGACAATATTATAGTATACTAATATAGTTTTGTCAATACATTTTTACTTTTTTTTAAATTTTACGATATAGATCTGGTGCTAGATCATGAAATGGCACAAAACTCTCACCGCACCGCGCCTATCGCGTGTATAATATGCCCCCTTTTTAAGCAACTATCACCTTACAGAGAGAATCCTCAAAAATAGCACTTATGCAGATTGGTCCATACAAACTAAAAAACAACCTTATTCTTGCTCCAATGGCAGGAGTGACTGACCGCCCTTTTCGTCAACTATGTCGTTCGCTTGGGGCAGGTATGGCAGTCTCTGAGATGGTATCATCTAACTCACTGCTCTGGGGTAGTGAAAAAACTAAACGGCGTGCTGACCATAGTGGCGAGGATGATCCTCGCTCTGTACAGATAATGGGTGCAGATCCAGAGATGATGGCTGAAGCGGCTAAGTACAATGCAGATAATGGTGCACAGATTATAGATATTAATATGGGATGCCCTGCAAAAAAGGTATGTAATGTTGCTGCTGGTTCTGCACTAATGCGGGATGAAAAGTTGGTAGGAGAGATTCTAGATGCCGTAGTAGAGGCTGTTGATATTCCTGTAACCCTTAAAATTCGCACCGGTTGGGATAGTGAAAGTCGCAACGGCTTGGCTATTGCAAAAATTGCGGAGAGTGCAGGCATGGCATCACTTGCGGTACATGGACGCACTCGTGCTGACGGATATAGCGGTGATGCGGAATATGAGACTATCTCTATTATCAAGCAGAGTGTAAATATTCCTATAGTCGCAAATGGAGATATTACTTCTCCTCAGAAAGCGGCTGAAGTTCTTGCCAAGACTGGCGCTGATGGAATTATGATAGGGCGTGCCGCACAAGGGAGACCTTGGATATTTAGAGCCATCTTGCACTACCTTAAAAGTGGGGAGCTTCTTCCCGACCCTAACAGTGAGGAGGTTCGAGATATTTTAGTTGGACACCTAAAAAATCTATATGACTTCTACGGGGAACGGACTGGGGTGCGAGTGGCGCGTAAACATATCTCTTGGTATAGCAAAGGGCAGCGCCATGGAGGATTATTCCGCAACAAAGTAAATCGAGTAGAGAGTGCAGAGGAGCAATTAAAGATGACTAACCTATTTTTTGATGAGGTCGCCGCTTATGAGACGGAAAATAAGATAATGCAGCTTAATGAAGAGCACAGAAGGAGAGCAGCATGAGTGCAGCAAGAGATGATGGTCGTTGTGCTTCTTTACGCGCCTGTGTGCGCAGTAACTTAGAAGATTTTTTTAAGCAGTTGGAAGGAGCAGAAACAAGCGAACTCTATCAACGCATTATTAATGAGGTAGAGCGACCTCTGCTAGAGCTTGCGCTCAAAGAGTGTAACGGCAATCAGACAAAAACTGCCAATATGTTAGGCATTAATCGCAACACTCTCAAGAAGAAATTAGATATCCACTTCAAACCAAACACTATTAAGGAATAGAAAATGACTACTACTCACACCCCAATTGCCCGCGCCCTGATCAGCGTATCTGATAAGAGTGGAATTGTAGAGTTTGCAGAGGAGTTGGTTGCACATAAGGTTGAGATACTCTCTACTGGCGGCACTGCAAAGCTGCTTGCTGAGAGTGGTGTAACCGTAACTGAAGTCTCTGATTATACTGGATTTCCAGAGATGATGGATGGTCGAGTTAAAACTCTCCACCCTAAAGTGCATGGTGGACTTCTAGGACGGCGCGGTGTTGATGATGCAGTGATGGAGGAGCATCAAATTCCACCAATTGATCTAGTGGTAGTCAATCTCTACCCTTTTGAACAGACAGTTGCTAATCCAGATTGCGACCTTGCAACTGCAATTGAAAATATTGATATTGGTGGACCCACTATGTTGCGGGCTGCAGCAAAGAATCATACTGCAGTAACTGTAGTTGTAGATAGCGAAGATTATAGTCGAGTTCTGCAAGAGATGAAAGAGAACAACGGCGCGGTAAGTAGTGCAACTCGTTTTGATCTTGCAGTTAAAACTTATGA
>JABHVM010000075.1 GCA_018658305.1 Thiotrichales bacterium
CCAGTTTTTAATAGAGCTACTTTAGACGGGTTGAATGAAATATATGAGAATAGGCCTTGAGGAGTAGTTATCTGTCCACTATCTGATTTTTTCATCTCCTCCCACTCTTTACTAAATTTATCCTCAAATGTTTCTCCATCTTTAAACATAAAGCCCCACTCTTTAGTTGGATCATCATTTACCATCCAGTATCCAGCGCTATTTAGAAGGTGCAGTTGGGATCGAGTCTCCTCTGTTGTATGCTCCTGTATCTCAGTGACACGCCTCCGTACCCCGGTTGCTTGGATAAAATTTTGAATGAGTTCGTCAGCGAGGTAGTTTAGAACAATAATTCCACTACGCTCACCATCTTTATTAGATAGTGGAGTTACTAGACGGATCACTGGTTTATGAGGAGTTTCAATAACTCCGTTATCTATATTAAGATCCATCTCTGAGAGGTAAATCTCTCCCATCCGTAGAGCAATTCCCTCTTTAACATAGTAACGCCCTTCTTTATTTTGTAGTAACTGAGGAGAGACGATAGTAGCTATGCCGTCTCGATAATTTACTCTGCTCTGCTCTTTTCCAGAGAGATCTATGTAGCGAATTTGGTCATATATTTTTCGGTTATTAGCGAAACTATGAAATAGAGCTTGTAGCTCTCGGTGATTAATTTTATTAGTGGATATATACTCTGCCAGAAAGAGAATGTCTGAGGATATGCGAGCTATATCTCCAGCCATAACTTTTTCTGCTAACTCAATAGTGAGTCTTTCGTTATCTTGTATAGAGCTTCTTCGGAGTTCATAGTCTGAGTAGAAGTGGATACTTCCAACTATAAATAGCACCATTAGCATAGAGAGAAAGAATAGCAAGAACTGCCTAACTTTCTCAAATAGAGATATATTGATAGGAGTTGAGTTCATTGACAGTGTTCTCTAATTTTAAGTTCAACTCTGTCTAGGTAGTTTGGGATGCTCTCCTCACCTTTGCGCGGAACTAGAAAAAGAAGTTTAGCAGAAATAAGGTATGGTCTTCTAGACTCATCTCCGGCAGGACTCTGTTCACGCAGGTCAGCTTCTAGATATCTGATAGCTTGTTCTGGCTCAGCACAGTAGCGGGGAAGAGAGACCTCCTTTGCGTACCACTCAATGGCATAAGATACAGATAGCATTAGCAACAGTACTGCTGCAATAAATGGCATAATCTGTTTGATGGGAAATGGGTTGTTATCTATGCTACTCATAATAATATTTTACGCTGGGTGTAAGAGTGATGAGTGGGCAGGTAGGTTCCAGTGAGAACTTACAAGCTCCCTCTCTTGTGCCACTATTTTATTAGATATTAATTGTCCCTGTAGTATACGATCACGAACTGAAACCCCTCCCATATAATTTGCAGCAATGTGAAGTCCTGGACGATTAGATAGTTGACTATTTATTGACTTCAATCTTCCAGCATAGTTGCCATGGTAGAGTGGAAGTGCTTTTAGGTGGCGTTTAATAGAGATGTGTTCAGGTGGTGCAGTAACTCCAAGTATAGATTCAAGGCTAGCAACTGTTCTATCCACCACCTTCTCATCGCTCCACTCTACTATTTCAGGGTGACGAGCACCGCCCAGATAGCTGGTAAGCAGAGTTTTTCCATCAGGAGCTCTTCTCCCAAAGAGGCTGCTCATCCAGATGTTTCCATTGAAAGGAGTGTTCTCTTTTTTTGGAGTGAGAAATCCTGTTCCATCTAGAGGATGAGAAATACTCTCTCTGTCAAAGCCTGTGTGGAGGACACTCAGTGCTGCATACTCAATATCTCTAAGTAGAGTGTCTAATTCAGCAGATAGGGGCGCGACAAGGTTTGCGGTAATATATGCAGGGGTACTAAATATAATATTGGAGGCATAAGCCTCAATTGGAGTCTCTATCTCACCCCCCGTAGTTTTGCCAACTACTTTCCATAGCGGTGAAGAGTTGCTAGAGTAAGAAGCAGGCTCTACTGCTAACGCCTTATGTTGGGTTTTAAAAGTTACCCCAGACTGTTCTGATAATTTCTTTACTAAGCTCTCCATTCCACCTTCAAAGGAGAAAGTTTCAGTAACAGACGCACTCTTTTTGCGGGAAATTTTATGGATAATTGTGCCGAGGGTTAGACTTCCAAATTTTCTCTCTAGTGCGACCAAGCGTCCAATAGTTGCTGCTGCACTGGCAAGATCTGGATCTGAGGCAAGAGTTCCAGAGACAAATGGGTCCATTGCCTTTTCTAAAAGTTCACGCCCAAAGCGGCGCGTAATAAACTGGGTTACGCTCTCATTCTCAAATCCTCCACGAGGGATGAATGGCTCCATCAGCATCCGTATTCTTCCTCTCATACTCCAGTTTTTAGAGAAGAGGAATCCCTGCATCTTCATAGAAACGGGGTTGAGCTTACCGCCATTGAGTAGGTAGCGATTCTGCGAGGCGAGATCACTACGACCACTCTTGAACTTATCCAATCCACTCCTCTTCATCATCTCGGCAACCTCTGGATTAAAGTTGAGAATTAGTGCAGCTGCATCCTCAGTCATATATCCATCTTGCTGTTGGGTCTTAATCTTTCCTCCAGCGCGACTGCTACTCTCCCAAATTTCAACTTCTCTTCCAGCTTGACTCAACCACCATGCACTAGCAAGCCCAGATATTCCACCACCAATGATAATAACTTTATTACTCATTGAGTTCTCTCCGTGATATATTTTTGCGTGGTTTTTTTAGTTCAGATTTCATCTTATCTAAAAGTTCACGGTCAAGTACCCCAAGTCCTTCACCATCTTCTCCTTGATGGCTCTCAACATGCTTTCTTATCTCACTAAATCTTTTCTCAGCTTGTGGGTTATCTTTTAGGCGCGGAACTTTTTTCTTTGCTATATCGTAGGCATCGAAGTTGAGTTCATCCATTCCGAAACCTCGAATTCTGCGTACCGCTTTCATCATTGCACGGTTACGGAAGCGAGTAAGATCCTCAGAAGTTATGCGTTCCAACCCCTCTCTTCGAGCATTAAACTCAGCTGCTTTTTTTATCCCAGCACGATTAAATTCAGGAGAGCTCTCAACTCTATCTAGAGCGTCAGAATCCCACTCCACTCCAGCTAGTTGGGTAGTGATAACCGACTGTACATCTTCTGCGAGTACTACTATTGAGTCTCTTCTTTTAGCCTCTCTCTCTGCAGCCTCTTCCAGAGATGGTTTTACAAACATCACAACCTGTGGTTTACGATCAACTAAAAATTGATCTAACAGCTGATCTGCCGCAGCATCCCATACTAGCTTACGCCCAGGATCATCTTCACTCTCTAGCCGATCTAAAAGTTTTATGTTTACTTCCAATCTTCCCTCATTTCTAGCTACATCTTCCGCGACGGCACGCACCCCCTCACGTAAAAAGGATGGAGTCTCTTCCAGCCGTTGCTGTGCCTCCGCAGTCCAGACAAGGTTTACTTCTCTACTCTCTTGGATATCGTTACGGCTCTCACTAGGGCGTTTAGGCATATTTGAGCCAAAGCGTTTGCTGGAGAGTTCACTTAACACAGTGCTGGTTACCTCAAATAGCCCCTGCTCTATAATATGAGATTCAGCTCGTTTCTTTACCATCTTACGCAGGAAACCAGGAACTCTACTTAGCCTCTGTTCTGCTTCATTGCTCCAGCTAACTACCTGCTGCTTACTGCTATCAAGTGGTTGGATAACAACTACCTGTTCTCCAGGGATAGTTCCTGGTTGATATGCGCACCATGAATCTGTATCCATTAGGTCGCCACCAAGAGCTTTGGGACGAGCACGGCATCCGCCACAGAGAATCTGATATTCACACTCTCCGCACTTCCCTTTTAGAAAAGGGTTTCTGAGCGCAGTAAAGTTTGATATATTATTTGAGTCGTTTAAAGATGGACTATCCCAAATTTCCATAAAAGGTTGTTTCCGAATATTTCCCTCCTCTTCAGAGATATATGGGCATGCAGTAACTCCACCTTCTGGAGTGATACGGCAGTAGTGGGTTCCAGCGATACAGCCACCACCTTCATACCCCTCTGCTCTAGTAATAGTGCTAGCTGGATTATCTTGATATGCGATCCGCTTATAGTGAGGAGCGCAGCGGGCACGAATCATTAGTTCAGGATACTTTTTTTGTGCTGCAAGAATTTTGTTGAGAGCCTCTTCATAGCGTTGCGGAGTGATGTCTGACATCTTCTCTCCTCTTCCAGTACATATTAGAAAGAATATATTTAGGAGATGAGCTCCAACCGATTTGGTGAATGAGATCATACTCTCCAGCTCATCAGCGTTGCCATCAGTTATGGAGAAGTGAATCTGAAATGGGAGTTCATTATTTCGGCAAGCATCCATTCCAGCTAGGGTCTTCTCCCAGCTGCCAGGAGCGCCACGAAATTGGTCATGAAAATTGGGGTCAAGAGAGTCGAGGCTGATTCCAATGCCGAGAACTCCAGCTTCCTTTAGAGATTTAACTCTAGCATCGGTAAGCATAATACCGTTAGTTCCTACGACAATGGCTAGACCGAGAGAGGAGCCGTATGCAGCCAGCTCTTCTAAATCTCTGCGTAGCAGAGGTTCTCCTCCAGTTAGCACAACCATAGTATCATTGCTACGCTCTGCTACACTATCTAATAGTTGCTTGACTTCAGCTGTGGAGAGTTCACCCTCGCCACCATGCTGCAGGGTTTTCGCATCTAGGTAGCAGTGACTACAATTTAGATTGCAGCGTCGAGTTAAATTAATAGCAAGAAGAAAGAGCTCATTCGGAGGGGAGTTTGCTCTTTTAGCGTTATTTTCTGGATTGTAATTGATATTTTTCATGCTTTAATAATGGTGCTAAAAGAGCAGGTTTGACCCTGTTATTGGTACTGATCAGGATTTGATTCACTGTGAAATCCACTTCCCATCTCCCAGGTTGCGCTTGCTTTATCTACTGCGGCATGAGTTACTTTTTCTAGCCCTAGTTCTTGTGCGCAGCGTTCTACTTCAAGAATAACCATTCCTTTCACAAAACCTGGAATCTTATTAATACGTGCTTTGGCTTCATCCTCCCACTCCATAGCAGACTCTTTTTTGCTGGAACCAGCTGCCCATTCGCTATATTTCTCTTCTACTAGCTCTTCTGTAATCTCTTCTCTACTGTTCTTTTTAGCAAATTTCTCTACTCGCTGTTGAGTTAGGTCTCGCATAAATCCCTCTGGAATGCGTTCCATTCTCTTCTTAGCAGATGCACTCCAATTAATGCTGTCTGTTTTAGTATGTTTAAGAGCTTTTTTTCGATCTCTCTCTTCACCTGCTTTTGCTAGATTTGCAAATGGACAGAGGCTTGGCTTCTCTTTACTGGACTGCTCGACCTCATCCTTAGGGTGTTCAATATTGCTATCAGCTTGAGACTTCATCGCCTCTTCCATCATATTGCGAGCTTGCTCTAGCCCAGCCTCGGCAACCTCCAGAGTAATCTCACTTTCAGCACTGTTTTGTGCATACTCTTCGATTCTCTTTTTACTGGAGTCACGCATAAAGCCTTCTGGTACTTGGGCTAATCTTGCGAGGGCGGCAGCACTCCAATTTGAATCTACAAAATAGCTAATATGTGCTAAAGTTACAAGGTTTGATTTTTCACCACGAGCTCTCTTCTCAGCACGCATGCTAAGGTTTCCACGGAGTGATAGATCTTTAACTGACATCAGCAGTTTTGTTGCATCTTCATCCCAGCGCACAATTTCTGCGGTTACTCGCTTCGCATCACTTTCTGGTGTGTGTTTGAGTTCGCCAGCTTCATAAGCTCCAACAATCTCTCCCATAGCCTCTTCAGCATGTCCTGGCATAAGTTGGGCAGTCGCCTCTTCAACTATGCGCTCTGTAATTACGGTGTGCCCCCGTTCTTGCGCATAACGCAGGATCGCCATGCGTGCCATATTTTTCACGAAAGATGGAACTTTATCCATCCTCTTTTCTGCTTCATTAGTCCATGAGGTGGTGCTCTCTGCCACTACATCTATCTCTGGACGATAAGTTTTTTGACTAAGAAGTACAGCACACTCTACATTGCGTAATATCTGTTCACTATTTCCTCCTATATCAAGCTCTGGGTCTGCATGAATTCCGAGTTTGCCTATAACTAACAGCGATGGTTTTGCATTTGCTACGAATCTCTCAACTGCATCATGTGCCTTGCCATCAAGAAGTGTAGTCTCTATCTCTACTTTATACTCTTCTGCAATTGATTGAGCAACATCGAGATGTCCTTGATAAATCTTGGCGAGACCAGAGTCGATAATCTCTTCATGAAGTTTCTCTTGTTCTTTAAACTTAAAGACCTTGCCCGCTTCATCAGATAATACTCCAGCGATGCGATTAAATGCTACATAGTGGTAGTAGGGATCAAATGCGGAGATAACTTTTACTGTGCAACCCCACTCTTGTGCTAAAGAGAATGCGCTTAGAAGTCCACCATAACTTCTATCTGAGCCATCAATAGCAACCACAATAGGGCCTCTACTAAGATCTTTCTCTGGCTCTTTGATGATTAATAGATCAATCTCTGTGCGCCGTGCAACTCTATCTGTGACAGTTCCAAGAGAGCTCCCTTTGATTGCACCAAGACCAAGAGAACCCATTACTAATAGATCATATTTGCCGCTATTGGTTTCACGGGTTAGCTCTCGATAGTTTTTTCCTTCAAGTGGTCTACGCTTAAATTTGATCTCATTCTCATCTGCCAGATTCTCAGCTTGATCTAGGTAAGAGTCAGTGATAATAGATAGTCCTTTAGTGATAAGATCATCATGCACATCGCGTTGCCGTTCTAGCTCCTCCTCTTCACGAAACTGTTCGGGGAGTCCACCCTCCATCTGGCGAAAACGAATATCATGCAGTTTAGCTGCGTAGACATGAGTTCCTGTAACTGCGGCACTATAGTGAGAAGCGATACGAAATGCCTCAATAGTCCCTCTATTAGAGTGGTCAGATGAGTCTACTGCCAGCAGTATCTTCTGATAAGTTGGAAGTGGCTCTGGTGCCGCTTCTGGCTCTATACGAACTACATTTTCACCCTGCATATATCTCTCCAATACTCAATGAGTAGTAATAAATTAATAATTCATCTAACCACTTATACATTAATGTAACCAGCAGTTAATATGGTTAACTTAATAGTTACTAGAGTAAATACCAAATCACAATAGTGGCAACCACTACCATATTAATAGCCCCTCCTGTTAGAACCATACGGTCAAACAGAGTGAGGGTTTCAGGTAAAAAATTTTTCATTATTATTTCATTTGAATATCAACAGTAACTGTATCGCCACCCTTGATAGTTGCTTTGCCTTTTCCCGGTTTTAAAAAGCCGTTGAATGCTTTAACTTTATATTTTCCAGCAGGAATGTTATCGATAGTATATTTTCCATCAGCATCAACTACTGCATAGTATGGACTTTTAGCAACAAATACGAAGCCGTGCATAAAGTCGTGAGCATCACACTCTACCTTCATAGCAAAACCTTTTTTAAGTTTAACAGTTTTGGTTACTTTACTTCCTTGGTCAGGTTGACTTACATTAGCAACAGTTTTTTTAGGACCTTTAATTGACCCAGTAAAAAGCTCATAAGTGTGAAGATTATGAAGTACAGGGTCAGAGTTGATTGCAGTCAACTTACCGCCATTCTGCATAATAGAGAGGAATGGAGTGAATTCACACCCTTTCTGGTCAAGGGTAATATCTGCTGGAGTCTCCCCCCACGCTTTACCAGACTTTACTTTGGTTAGGTATACGATAGTATTTAGGAGTGCTTTTCCATTGGTTTTAACATAGTCGATGATGCGTTGGTCACTGCCGCATACAGAATTATCTTTTTTAATGTCATATACTTTATGGGCAGACTTTGGAGCAGCTTTTTTAAGAGTTACAGTGCCTGTAATAGTGCCACCATTAGTAACATCAACTACTTTATAAGCAGCGATGGAGTTTAGTGGTGAGAGAGCAGCAGCTGTAAGAGCTATAGCTGAGATGGTTTTAAGTAAGTTTGTCGGTGTCTTCATGTTGGTTTTGCTCCTGATTTTACGGTTAAAAAATTATTTAAGAATTGGTTGGAAAATATATGTAACTACGCATCTTGGTATATCTCCTCTAGCATCTCTATTACAAAACGGCGACCAGCACTGCTGTCAATAGAGTTTAGGAGAGGAATTAGGTGTTTGGTGCTAATGGTAGAATCTACGATGCGCAGTGCTCTGCCCATATGCCGCGCTTGTGCACCTGCTCCTGCGAATCCGGCATCTATTATTTTCTGAATCATATCTTCGCTACTATTGTCACTACCTGCTTGATTGTGATCAGGAGATTCACTTTTAGAGTTGTGTTGGAGAAGGGTGGTTATTCCATCTGCGGCAAAAGTTCTGACAGATGGCTGCTCATCTTCCAGAGCGTTGCTAATGCGAGATAGAATCTCGGCATTGTTAATTTCATGGGTTACCATATGTCCCTCTGTAATAGAGTCAAGTTTACTAGTTGCAACGGTAACGAGAGCTTTAATTGCTTCCATACGAACTATAGTCTCTTCATCATTTAGATGCTCTAGTAGCGTTGGAATAGCCGAGCGGTTCTCCATAGCCCCTAGTGCGCGAATGGATGCCATCCTAGTATCTCCATCACTAAATTGCAACTGTGAGATTAGAGTTCCTATAACGCTATGCAGTTTACTGTTTGCAGGATCTTTGCGTGCAATTTCTGCAAGAGCCTCAGCCGCTAGACGGCGTAGCTCATGATCTTCATCGCTTAGAGCTAGGCGGAGTTCATCAATTGCTAATGCAGATTGGTAGCGCCCTAGAGTAGAGGCAGCCAGACGACGAATATCAGTGGTTATATCTTTGTTCTTGAAGCGGTGGTCACGCCTATCCGCGTTATCTCTATTTGTGTCAAGAATACCTAAAAATTCACGCGTCTCATCATCGTGCTCTATCTCAATCTCATCTTCACTATTTTCATCTTCATGAAAACGAAGCGCTGATTCAACATTATCCATAGCTATAGCGTCTAAGGTAGATGTACTCTCTCTTATCTCTTCATCATCTACTGGGTGAGATTCTGGTAGTGGAGTATCTTGTTCTGGGGTACTGTTATGATCTTTGTTAAAAGATACATTTTGGCTTTGAGTTTTAACTTCGCTATCAGTTTCAGTGCTGTTAGGTTCGTCACCATTTTTCACATCTTCACGCTCAAGGTCTATCTCTCCATGTAGCGCATCTATTATCACCTCAATAGGGCGAGGAGATCTATTTGCATTATCTGTTGCGCTATATCTCTCTTCACATCCCATTAATGAGATTAAAGCGGCGTGACGAATTGACTGCTCAGGATCACTTAGAGTTTGAGTAAGAGCTGCGACGCTATCTTCTCCAACCGTTTCTACCATTGAGAGGCTAAGAGCAGCCTGTCTGCGAATTGCATTTTCTCTGCTGTCATCATCTAAAAGTTCAATTAATTGTCTCTCTGCACCATTACGGTTTAGTTTAGAGAAGAGGCGGGTGGCAGCAATAGATGACTCTATATCACGATCTCCGATTAACTCAATCGTGCGCTCAACACTTTCATCACTCAATTTATCTCTTAATACTGCTGTCTCTAGGTTGGCTAAAGTATTTAGTGAAGTTGAGCGAACAAGTGCACTTTCATCATTAAGTAGGTTACTAAAGAGATCTATAGACTCTTGTGTAGGTTTTTTCATCTCACCTAAAGTGGTAACTGCTGCAGCAGCTGCACTTCTCACTTCATCACTTGAGTCTTTAATTAAGAGAGCGATGGCTGGGAGGTATCGTTTTGCATCTTGCTGTTGAAGTGCTTGAATAACATGAACTCGCACATCTTTATGGTTGTCTCTTAGAGCTCTTCCCAAGATCGCAATAGCCTGTTTGGCGGCATCAGAGTTAACATCCCCTAGAGCTGTTGCGGCACGGCGCTGCTTGCGAGGATCGCTACTATCGTTTAAAATTTTAGCTAAAATTTCTACGCTACTCTCAGTTCCAATTTCGGCAAGAGAGGTTAGGATGTTTGGTTCAATATCTTCGCCCTCTACGCTATGCATAAGGCGTTCTAGTGGTTCTACCGCACTTTCTGCTCTCAGTTTGCCTAGCGATTTTACAGCTGCAAGCTGTACATCCCACCATAGATCCCAGCCATCCTCAATATACCCAATATCATCGTCGCGATTTTCCATAACCCTAATTAGTCCAGAGACCGCATCTGTATCACCTAGCTCTCCTAGAGCACTTGCGATTGCAGTTTTAATCTCTCCATCAGGATCTTTCTCTAATGACTCAAGAAGAGATTTGGTTATTGCGGAATTAGTTCCTCTATTTCTAAGCTTTCCTAAGGTGGTCGCTGCATCGACACAGACATCAATATCTTGATCTCGTAGATAGGGTAGAATCTTGTTGGCTATATTTGTAGTGTCAGTTGGCTGGGTTAGTTTACCAAGTGCTTGAGTTACATAGCAGCGGTCAGCCTCATCTCCTCTTTCTAAAAGAGATGTTAGTGCGTTAATGGTCTGTTCTAAGCTCATTTTCTATTTTTCCGTATCTATTATATATTTAGTTTTATCAATCTATTCACCTATGCACAAGATGTGCCATATAGTATAACATATTGATTTATATAAATAATAGACCTGTATTTGGTCTGGTTATACTTAAATATTGAACGATTCGTTCAGTTACTATAACATCTATTTAATAAAGATGAACTAATTGTTCAATTTTTCTTTAAGTGGTAGTTGTAGCGCTCTATGTTGAGTTGAACGAATCGTTCATATATTATCCTAACATATTGGTAATAAATGATTTAATGTTTTTATAACTATTGGTGGCACAAAAAGTGCAAAGAGTCATACTTTAACTTTTAGGGTGCTTTTTAGGATATTTTTAACATTTCCCCCTTAAACTTTTTATAGAGTCATAAGCTAATGAGTAAAGAGAAGCAGAGTAAAAAAGATAGCAGTGCCAGAGTAAGTTGGGGCCCTAAACTGTTTTTAACAGTAACTGGGGGAGTGCTACTGTTTTTCTGGTGGTTGTTGATCTACTCTGGTGGCGTAGTGCTTCACCACTAAGAAGAGGTTGTGTGACTAAGGGGTGTGGGTTAATCCCATTATAGGTAATCAATATAGGTGATTTAGATGAAGACAGGTATAACATTTATTTTGGCTTTAGGGGCCGCATTTTTTCTATTCTATGGAATGGATCACGCGATTATGGGGATGCAGGGGCTCCCACTAAATCTTGATCTATCTCCTGCGCAGTAGAAACAGCTACTAATTATTATAGATCAGAATATGAGAGCACAAAATATGAGAGAGCAGAGTAGAAAAGAGCTGGCAGTTAAACCAAACTCAATTAGATACTTTAGATTTTTACAGTTTTTACTACTATCGCTATTAACTCTCGGACTATTTGCTGGGGAGTTTGCACTTGCCTCTGAAGTTGTAGTGGATACTGTAGCTGAATTGGCTCCTGCTCCACAACCAGAGAGAGGAGATTATCCAAATATAGGGGCAAGTAGTCGAGCGATAGTTTGGGTTATTGCGCAGATGCACCTCTTCTTCGGAGCATTGGTGTTGGCAGTTCCAATGTTTGTGGTCGGCATTGAGTTTATGGGCTTTAAGACAGGTGATGAGCGTTATGATGATATGGCGCATGAGTTTATGAAGATCAGTATTACAGCCTACTCTATTACTGCGCTGTTTGGCGGTACATTGGCTATTGCTCTATTCCTACTCTATCCAACCTTTATGGGTTATATGATGGAGGTTTTTGGTGCGCAGATGTTAGTGTATGCGTTACTCTTCTTTATGGAGAGCTTCTTTCTTTATGTCTACTACTACGGCTGGGATGCACTGCGTTATGGTAATAAAAAATGGGTGCATCTCTCTATAGGGATGATGCTTAACGGCGTTGGGTTGACGCTAATGTTTATGGCGAACTCATGGTCTACCTTTATGATGGCTCCATCTGGCGTAAGTGATGTGGGTGCAGTGGTGGGTAATATTTGGGAAGTTATGAAGGGGCCACTCTGGAACCCAATCAACCTTCACCGTTTTATAGCTAATGTGGCGTTTGGGGGTGCAGTAGTAGGAGCGTATGCAGGATTTAAGTTTCTTGCCGCCAAAACTCCAGAGCAGAAAGCGCACTATGACTGGATGGGGTACACCTCTAACTTTATCGCAATTCTTGCATTTTTACCACTTCCATTTGCAGGTTACTGGTTAATGGCTGAAGTCTACTCCTATTCACAACAGATGGGTATTACTGCAATGGGTGGTATTCTAGCTTGGCTCTTTATCGTGCAAGCGGTTTTAATTGGAACGATTCTACTCGCGGCAAACTACTATCTTTGGTCTGGGATGTCGCGTACGGAAGGCTCAAAACGCTATCAAGGTTTTATTAAGTGGATAGCTGGTACGATTGTAATTTGCTTCTTAATCTGGATGACTCCACATACTCTACTATTAACCGCAAGTGAAATATCTGCACTTGGTGGAAGTCACCACCATATTTTAGGCCCACTTGGAATTATGCCAGCTAAAAATATTGCAGTTAATCTAATGTTGATTATGACCTTTCTCTCCTTTCAACTCTATCGAAGATCCGATAAGGTCGCAACGGTAAGTTGGGCGCCAGCTGGAAATGCCCTGTTGACGGCAATATACATCGTTGCGATTGTAAATATCATCTTTGCAGGAGTCTATTATGGATACTTTACTAATACCGTATATAAGGTTGGTTCAAGCGTAACACAGGTTGTCTCAACTCTAATTGTAATTGTTGCGGGGGTAATTATAGATGGAATGATGTATAAGAATGCAGAAGTTAAATACCCAGCAGTTTGGGGTAAAGTCACTAACCGTTCGCAATATGCCCTCTTCGCACTGCCAGTCGCCTTTACTTGGTTGATGGGGTTGATGGGGTATGTGCGTTCATCAGTTAAAACTCATTGGCATATCTATACAGTTATGAAAGATAACTCACCAGATAACTATATTCCAGCAATTGGATATGCGGGTAATATGGTGACACTGGTCACGGTGCTCTTTATTATCTTTGTTCTATTTGTATTTTGGATTGCAAATTTGAGTGGACAGAAGCAGATTCCACCGCAACCAGCAATAGATAGCGCAGTGAGTGGAGAGGATAGATCATGAGAGTGGTGAAGGTTATGAATAGAGAGTCTGGGCATGTCCTATTTCCAGTATTAGCATTCAGTTTTTCACTACTTTTACTCTTTACCTTTGTCTCAAATATTTTGCCGCAGGTAGAGGGAGAAGCTCCAACAGAGACTAAAGTTGATTTGAGTGCATTAACAATGGATCAGTTTATCTCAATGGGGGAAGAGCTGTTTAGTGGGAAGGGAACTTGCACTCTATGCCATAATAATTTGGGTAGAGCCCCAGATATTTTAGTTATGAATATTGGTGAAGCTGCACTGGAGCGGATGGCTGATGATAGATATAAGGGCGAAGCTAACGATGTAGAGAGTTATTTTAGAGAGTCTATGGTATTCCCTAGTATGTATGTTGTTGCTAGTTTTGGTAAGAAAGGTTCGAATGATAGTGAATCTCCTATGCCTACAGTTGATAAGGCTCCGCTCAATCTATCTACTATAGAGATTGACGCAATTATAGCTTTTATGCAAGCTAAAGATGGTAATGAAGTTACTGTTGAGCTCCCTACAATGGATGCGGCTGAAAATGTTACGGCAGACTCTAATCGCTCTGCTCCAGTAGCAGCTGCAACTGGTGAAGAGGCTGTTGGTAAGTATGGTTGTAGTGCTTGTCATATCATTAACGGTAGTGGTGGAGACTTAGGCCCTGATCTAAGTAAAATTGGAGAGCGCCAAACTGCAGCTTTAATAGAGAGCAGTATCATAGATCCAAATAGTGTGATTGCAGAAGGGTACACTGTAGGGTTGATGCCAACTGACTTTGGTGAAAAGATGACAGTTAAAGAGTTGAAAATGATAGCTAAATTACTTCAACAGCAGTAATTTGATACCAATGCATAATCATACAGATAGAAAAATATCATACGGATACATACACTTATGAAAAAACCTTTAATCCCCCCATTCTTGCAAGCTATCGCAGTGGTGATAGCGGCCTATCTAATATTTACCAATGCATTTCCACCACTAATGCCGAAGTCATTAGTTATTCAGTTTATGTTGATCACTATAATTGGAGTATTACTCTACTTCTCTTTTGATGATGAGCGTTGGGCACAATTTTTAGCACCAATTCAGAGCATATTACGAGGAGATGGAGTTATCTTAACCTCTACGCGTTGGGTACTATTGTTGGCAATTCCAGCAATAGTTGGGTATACAACCTATGGGGCTCTTAAGCCATCTTTAGACTCTCCAGTTGAGTTGCGTCAAGTTCATCCTGCTCCGCCGTCGAAAGTGAAAATATGGGGTAAAAGTTTTGACCTTAATAGTCTGCAGAGTCCTGTTCGTGATGAAGTTTTAAGTCAGTGGAAGAGTGGAAAGAGAGATGAAGCTATGGAGATCTACACAGACTCAGTCATAGCTGGACGGGATATATACTACGAAAACTGCTTCTTCTGTCATGGTGATCTTCTTGATGGTAAAGGGCACTATGCTGCAGGATTTAATCCGCAGCCGATAAATTTTCAAGATCCAACCGTTATTCCACAACAGCAAGAGGCGTTCCTGTTTTGGCGTGCAGCTACAGGTGGTCCAGGTCTCCCGAAAGAGGGGACTCCTTGGAACTCTGCAATGCCAGTCTGGCATGAGATGTTAAGTGAGGATGATATCTGGAATGTATTGATGTTTATCTTTGACTATAACGGACAAGTTCCACGAATTTGGGATCTTAAAGATTCTGAAGCGGCAACAGGAATACGTGATACTGTTTGGGATGCGCGTAGAGATATTAGTGGGGATGATCTCTATCAGTTCCGTTGCGCAGTATGTCATGGTGAAGCTGGAATGGGAGATGGAGTTGCTGCAGAACTGATGTATCCTAAGCCCCGAGACTTCAGTATGTCACTATTTAAATATAAAACTTCACCAGGTATGACTTTGCCACGAGATGAAGATATTTTCCAGACTATAAAATTTGGACTTGATGGTACAGGAATGCCAGGCTGGGGAACACTTCTCACTGACTCACAGATTAATTCACTTATTCCAGTAATAAAATCATTTGATATTGCTGCTGCGTGGCCTCCAGAAGAGGCGGAAGATGAAGATTATGATGAAGATAGTGGAAGATATCTGAAAAATGATTTCCGAGTAATTACAGAACGAGAACCAGAAGAGGGGCAGGTTCAATATTCGCCAGAATCTATTGGTATTGGTAAAGTGGCGTTTGAGAAGTCTTGTACTGAGTGTCACGGTCATAGTGGACGCGGTAATATAATGTCAGGAAAGCAGCTTGCAGATGATTGGGGGAATCGTGTATGGCCACGAAATCTTACTAAACCGTGGACTTGGCGCGCTACTAACTTTACTAGTGGAAAAGCTCCAGCAGAAAACCGTGAGCAGACTATTCGTAATATATATAGTCGTCTCTCAATCGGTATTCCAGGAACTCCAATGCCAGCGCATAGAGCTACAGAAGAGGGTAATAAAGACCCAGTTAGTCTAGAAGATCGTTGGCATATAGCTAACTATGTCTACAGTCTGCGCGATAATACCACTCCGCTTACGGATAGCGTGGTTATTCGTGCCGCTAAAACAGCCGAGACTCTGCCCAACTCAATAGATGGTGATCTCTGGAGTAGTGCAGAGCCAACTACTTTAATGTTGGTGCCAAATATCATAAAAGAGGAGCGTCTATTTACTCCTCTTAATGATGCAGTAACAGTGCGCGCACTCTACAATGACCGTGATATTGCACTCCTCTTAGAGTTTGATGACAGAACTGATAGCCGTCCTGGTGAAGAGGTTTCCGTTGGGATTCAAGATGAGAACTTAGAGTTATACTCCGATGCAGTTGCAGTCCAATTTCCCAAAGAGGATGGGTATGAGTCCAAGCCTGTGGTGGTTAAACCGCTCTATCGTCACGGTGATAAGAGGCATCACACCACAATGTGGTACTGGAATGCAGGGAGTGTAGAGCCAGCAGTTCTAAGTAGTGGAATGTTGCTAGATGCAACTGGTCCTAATAATAAGATCGAACCCCGTATTGGTGATGATACACTCCAGACTAGCGCAGAGTGGAAAGATGGTCGTTGGAGAGTTCTCCTAAAACGCCCTAGAAACGGGAGTGGTAGAGATAGTAAAAGTGGTGATATAAATTTTGTAGAGGGTAAATTCCTCCCTATCTCATTCGCAAATTGGGATGGGAGTAATGGTGAAAAAGCATCGAAACATACTCTTACAACTTGGGCTTGGTTAGTGCTTCCACCAGAGGTCGATGAAAATAGACTGTATGGTGTTCCAGCAGCTGTCGCTTTTGCACTATTCATACTTGGATTGCTACTTGTTAAGTCTCAGCGTGGTAGGCGTACCTAACTTATACTCAAAGCAGTAGCCTATACGCTTCAATAGTGAAAGTATTGGTGTTTTGTGAGATATGATAATGGTGTAATTGAATAGATCGTTTAATATATCCTTATAGTTATCTTTAATATGTGAACAGTCTGTTCATATATTCTTCTTTGTAATTCGCCTATTTGTTGCTCCTATTTATGTAATGTAATGAATTATATCGCTTTTATCGGTATTATATTTTATGGCATAAATTATGCAAAAGAGGTGTGAGACTTGGGCTATTTGAGGTCTGAGATTAATTGTCAAACCATACAACGGAGAAACAATATGGGAACACGACGTATAGTGAAGTATAGCGCCATTGCATCAGCAGTTGCGCTTGGTCTTAGTGTCGTCGCAACCACTACGGTTGCAGCAGAACATGGACCAGTTGCTAAAATTGATGTAAATAATGCTAAAGCAGAGATAGGTAAACGACTCTTCTTTGACCGTCGCCTATCGGGTGATGCGGGTATCTCGTGTTCGGACTGTCATAGCCCAGATCATGGATTTGGTAGTAAAGAGGCTCTCTCCCCTGGATATCCTGGCAACGGACATTTCCGTAATGCACCATCTTTGGTTAATACAGCTCATAAAAAAACTTGGATGCACGATGGTCGTTTAGGTACTAATCTGAATGATGTAACTCGTGAGATGCTCACCGAGGATTATATTATGAATATGGATATGCGGTTGATGCAGGAGCGCGTCAAGCAGGACTCTGAATATCTAGCACTCTATAAAGCTGCTGGGATGAATGAGCCATCTAATGGTAGTATTCGTAAACTTCTTCCAATCTTTATGAAGACACTAACTACGCGTAATGCACCAGTTGATAACGGTACTATGAGCGATTCGGCTAAACGCGGTGGAGCTATTTTTGATGGTAAGGGTGGATGCAACCAGTGTCATACTGGTGCTCTCTACTCTGATGGTGGTCGTCATAATACAGGTGTTCCAGAGAACTTGGATATATTCCTTGATCCAATGAATCATCAGGCTTACTTGGCGTATGGTATTGGAATGGGGGTTGAGAATATCTTTAATACTAAGCGAGATATTGGTGCTGCGGTTCAAACTCATGAAGCTGATGGATCTGATCGTGGAACATTTATGACTCCACAACTGCGCGGTCTTAAATATAGTGCTCCATATATGCACAACGGTATGATGGCAACTCTAGAAAATGTAGTTGATTTCTATAATCAGGGCGGTGGTGCAGATAGTAATAAGAGTAACCTGCTTCAACCACTTCGTCTGACTAGTAGTGAGAAATCTGATCTAGTTGCGTATCTAGAGGCTCTATCTGGTGATGCTCTGACAGGTGATGAGTTTGTCTGGTCTAAATCATTCCCTGCTGAGTATGAGGTTATTCCGAACTGGCGACAGGTCGATAACCGTACTCGTGCACCGATTAAATCAACCCATTAATAGAACGGAGAATTGAATATGTTTAAAAAGAGAAAGACAAACCCAGTTGCCGTTGCGGTTGCATTGGGCGCAACATTGATGACTGGTTGCACTTCTGCAACTACTTCAGTAGTTAAAAGTGAAAGTAGTTCAGCGCATATGATGGTCGCCTCAATGGAGAGCGGTACACTTGTCGCAGCTTCTCGTGTGAGTGGAGGGCAAGGGGTTAATAACCCACCTCTAGCAGCGCTAGGTCCTGTGCCAATTCCTCCTGATAATCCCAACACTCCTGCAAAAGTAGAGTTGGGTAAAATGTTGTTCTTTGAGCCAGCAGTTGGTGGAGATACATCAACTCCATGTTCTGCATGTCATGAGCCTGATCAGGGTTGGGCATGGGCAGAGGATATCTCTCGTGGATATCCTGGAACTGTACATTGGCGTAATAGTCAAACTACCGTCAACTCAGCCTATTATCCTCGACTATTCTGGGCTGGATCAGTTCCATCATTAGAGGCGCAGGCTAAATCTGCAGCAGGTGGTGCGGTGGCAGGTAATGCTGAATTTGATATTGTAGAAGCGCGACTTGCACTGATGCCAGAGTATCGTAAACGCTTTAATGAAGTGTTTGGAGATGAATTTCCACTCTACCGTAATGCTTTCCGTGCGATTGCAGCATTTGAGAGAGCTGATCTAGTGCAGCGAGACGCGCCGATTGATAACTACTTCAATGGTGATAAAGATGCGTTAAGCGAAGAGCAGAAAAGAGGTATGGCTCTATTTAACGGTAAGGCTAACTGTATTGAGTGTCACAATGGTGCAATGGCTACTGATTTTGACTACTATAATATCGGTGTACCAACTCTTCCTCGTTGGGATGAAGATGGTTTAGCTCAGATTACCTATCGTTACGAAATGTATGCGAAGGGCTCTAACGAAGAGATGTACAAAAATTATAAGGAAGATCCGGGGTTCTATTTCCGTGATAAGAATGTCTGGAATAAAGGTAAGTTTAGAGTTCCATCTCTACGTTACACTATGTATACAGCACCTTATATGCATAACGGTACTCTTATGACATTAGAGGATGTAGTTGATTTCTATAACCAAGGTGGTGGGAATAATGTTTTCTCTGCAAATAAAAGTGATCTAATTAAACCGTTAGGTCTATCTGATGAAGAGAAAGAAGATCTTGTTGCATTCCTAGAGGCATTCTCTGGCGATGAAATTGAAATAGAGCGTCCTAAGATGCCTGGATATGCACCTCTGTTTACCAAAGCAGAGCTGATGATGGAGAAGAAATAATGAGTGATTCAATGATAAATGATACGACTGTAAAAAAGAGCCGAGAAGATCAGACCGCTGGTGAGCATGGTAAATGTATGCTTAATCGTCGTCAGTTCTTAATGTATAGTGGCGCTACTGCCGCTACAGCAAGTACTGTCTCTCTCTCTCTCTTTCCAGGTACAGCTAAGGCGGCACAAGCTAAAGCACGAGTAGTTGGATATCCCCGTAAACTTGTGGGTAAGCTAAGCGAGCTAAAAGATAATGTGCCATTACTGATTAACTATCCTGATAATGGTAAAAACTCTTTTGCCACAATGGTGAAAACGGGAGTTAAATGTGGTGGCGGTGTTGGAACTGGGCGAGATCTAGTTGCATTTAGCGCACTATGTACCCATCAGGGTGGACCACTTGTCGGTAAGTATAAGGTAGTTGATGAGCATAGGATTATGGGTTCATGTCCGCTTCATCTCTCTACTTACGATGTGACTAGACATGGAATCATCATTTCTGGACAGGCGTATGAGAGTCTTCCTCAAGTTCTACTGGAACTAGATGGAGATGAGATATATGCGGTTGGAATGATGGGGCTAATCTATGGTCGTAATCAGAACCTAATGCCAGAAACTACAGAATCTTAAGGAGAATTAAAAAATGTCTACTAATTATTATCTACCAGAAGACTCTGCACCATTGCCACCAAAGCATGCGGATGTTCTTACTACAGCATGTGACTACTGTATTGTTGCATGTGGTTATAAAGTATATCGCTGGCCTGTCGGCTCTGGCGATGGCGGTCCAACTGCAAGCACAAATGCATTCAGTAAAGACTTCCCAACTAGTGCGCTAGAAGAGTGGGTTGCACCTGCACAGCATAATGTAGTTATGCATGAAGGTCGTCCGCACAATGTTATCGTTATTCCTGATAAGGATACAGAGGCGGTAAATAAAACTGGTGACTCCTCTATGCGTGGTGGTCTACTTGCAGCTAAATGCTACAATCCTAAGACTCCTACTCGTGATCGTCTCACTAATCCTATGGTTAGAATCAATGGTACACTCCAGCCAGTAAGTTGGGACTTTGCGCTCGATATTGCTGCTGAAGTGGGTAAATATGTCATCAAGAATCATGGCGCTAATGCCTATTCGGTGAAGACATTCTCCTATCAGTATCTTGAGAATACCTATGCGATTAAGAAATATGCACGCCGTAATGTAAATACTGCATCGTTCACATTCCATGATACTCCATCTGATGTAACTTCTACACCAGGTTTCCGTGATGCTGGTTTTGATAACTTCGGGCCATCTTACGATGATTGGGGTGATGCAGATGTATTGCAGATTCACGGTACTGATCCGTATGAGACTAAGACTATTATCTATACTCAGTTTATCAAACCTGCGATTGAGCGAGGAATGAAGACTATCTGGTTGAATCCTCGTGAGACAGCTGGTATCGCCTACGCGAAGAGTAAAGGTGAAGATCAGACTATCCATTTCCAGCTCACACTTGGTACTGATACAGTGCTTATGGGTGCAATCGCTCGAGTCATATGTGAAAACGGATGGCAGGATAAAGAGTGGGTTGATAAATGGGTCAACAGTAAATGGGAGACCTCTTCTGGCTTCGGACAGGGTACTCGTAATACTCCATGGCAGTGGCGTACAACTTGGGGTATGTTCCAAGTTAAAGGCGGCTTCGATGGCTATAGCAAGTGGGTGCAGTCTAAAGATGAGTACACACTAGAAAATGCATCTAAGATTTGTGATGTTCCTGCGGCAGATATTGTTAAAGCAGCTGAGTGGCTCACTAATAAAGGTGCTGGTACTAAAGCTTCGTTTGGTATCGAAAAAGGTTACTACTGGTCAAATAATACTGGTAATACTAACGCAGTCTCTTCACTAGCAACGATCTGTGGTGCTGGCGGACGTCCAGGCCAGGTTGTTGGTCGCTTTGGTGGCCACCAACGTGGTGGTGCAGGTGGCGGTAGCTATCCTCGTAACAAGTCTCCAGAGAAACGTCCAGGTCGCCGTCGTCGTTCACTTGATACCGATCGTTATCTAATCTCTGGTCACACCCGTTTTGCTCATGTAATCGGTACCACCTGGATTCAGGCTATGACTGGTTCACAGAGTCTCTATGCGAAGTTCCATGAGCTAATTTTGGCAAATCCTCATCAGGTTAAATCTTATGATAAGCAAGAGATTATTGAGACACTAAAACGCAGAGCAGATTCAGGTGGTATGGTTGTAATCAACCAAGATATCTATCTTCGTGATCCTATTGGTGCTCGTTTTGCGGATGTTGTTTTCCCAGCCGCAACTTGGGGTGAGGTGGACTTTACTCGATCTAATGGTGAGCGCCGTCTCCGCCTATATAGTAAGTTCTATGATGCACCTGGACAGGCTAAACCAGATTGGTGGATTATTGCTGGAATGGCGAGTCGTATGGGTTATGAAGGATTTGATTGGAAAAACTCTAATGAGGTTGCGGAGGAGTCTAGCCGTTCAAGTCGTGGCAACCGTAAGGCTTACCATATGATTAAAGTTGCCGCTCATAAAGAGGATAAAACCTTTCATGAGAAGCTGCGTGAATTTGGAACCACTGGTATTCAAGGACCAACTGTCTATAACTATAAGACAGGTGAGCTTCATGGAACTAAACGGCTCCATGATACTACATTGACTGCTGAGCATATGGAGAGAATGGGTGGAACCCAGGGCGCCAATATGACCAACAAGAAGATGACGCACTTTAACTCTCAAACAGGTAAAGTGAATATTCAGAAACATCCATGGAAACTGTTTTCAGACTTCCATGATTGGTTATCTCCTAAAGATGATGAACTTTGGTTCTCGAATGGCCGCATCAATGAGATCTGGCAGTCTGGATTTGATGATGTGGAACGTCGTCCTTACGTGACACAGCGTTGGCCTGAGAACTGGGTAGAGATCCATCCTGATGATGCTAAAGCTCGTGGAATCGAGTCTGGTGATCAGGTAATGCTCTACTCGGATCGTGTAGTTGAGTCTAAAGATACTATTCTTGGTGTTCACGGAAATGACTTCCAATTCTCAGAAATGATGAAAAATGGTCATCTTAAGCTAAGCAAGGCGGCAGTGACAGCTGTTGCAGTACTCGCCCCTCACCTTAAGAAGGGGATGATGTACGGCAATATGCTCGATATGCGCCAGCCCAACAATGCGTTGCAGAACCGCGTGGTCGATCAGATTAGTGGTAACTACAACTTCAAGATGGGTGTAGCAAAGATTAAGAAGATTGGTGAGTCAGGATACAAGAAAGAGTTCCGCTCTATGTCTTGGGCTCCTCGTAATGTGATCTAATCTTTAGATTAAAGAGGTAGTAAAAACCCCG
>JABHVM010000076.1 GCA_018658305.1 Thiotrichales bacterium
AAGAAAGGGGTCAGGTCAGATAAGTGGTCTTATATAGGCTATACTCTGATCATGACTCTACCATGTCACTTCCAGAGGGGAGTACAGCTACCAACAGATTGCAGTTTTCTATGGACTCCATTTCACCACTGTTGGAAATATTGTTCGGGACGCGAGGAATTATAAAACAGTAGACGCTGACTGATACCATGAATCTAGACCTGACCCTTAGTATTTGCTCTCATCACGAACTTGCTCTAATTCACCCTCTTGATAGAGATTCTGAATGTGTTCGGTTATGGTGCTTCTCCCTTTATCAAACAGTTGCGCCATCTGCTCTTTAGTTAGCCAGACACTCTCGCCCTCAACATCTTCATAGCTTCAACATCACCAGTTTCTATTAGCTGCTGACGGATTAGCTTTTCACTGCCACCTGCATCTATTGCAGAGTATAATGTCCCCAGCAAAAAACACTATAATCCGGGGATGAATTGCCTCGTCAATATGTTGATTTTTTATAGCAATATTAACAATTGGGCTCAATTGTGGAATTATTAACTCAATGCAATAATTATTACTCCCCCACAAAACCAAACAGCCATAGTGGAATCACATTATTGTAGCCTGTTTCGATATCATCTCTCACCACAAAACTATTTTCAAACGCTTTTACCTGCTTATCTCCTTTTGATCTTCCCCCTATTTCAAAAAGAAAACGGTTATCTACCATAAAGTCTCCTGAATGGTGTGCATGAATTGTATGATGATGAGCCAGTTGTGAGATGAAGTAGCTCTCTCTAACCGACCCACTGTTTGGGTTAGCACAGAGCACATGAAAGAGGTTAGGGTTGTTAAGAAGTATTTTGGGTGGCTTATTTAGCCTCTTCTGAGTTGCTTGGTACGCTATCACATTGACTAGTCCACCCTCCTCCATATAGTGCAGATATTTTGAGAGAGTTACCCAAGATATCTCTATATCTTTACTCAACTTTGACTTACTAATCTCATAAGGGGGCGCACTGCAGAGTAGGTTTAATAATCTTTTAAGGCTATTCTGCTTTAAGGCATCAACATTAAAAATATAGGAGAGATCTGACTCTATGGTTAAATTGATCACATCAAGTAGCCTTGATGGATAATCAGCAATAGATTCTTTGAAAAATGGATAGGCTCCATATTTTTGATAGAGGGAAAACTGCTCAAGAGGCTTGATCTTTTCTAATACTTCAAAGCTGATATCTTCGTGATTTTTTACCAACTCCTCCAGAGGATACCCAGGGAGTAATATGCCGCTCTTCAATGCGACAAACTCTCTAAGAGAGAGAGGCGGCAATGAGTGGATAGTCGCTCTTCTCGACAGATCAGCGCTCTCATGGTTGAGGATCATGGCAGATGAGCCAGTAAAGATCACTTTAAGCGCTAAAAAATCGTAGATTGCTTTTATCTGAGCACTAAAATTATCCACTTTATGTATCTCATCAATCAGCAACAGTTTTCCACCAAACTGCTCAAACTCTGTTGCAACCTCAAACAGCACCTCATCCTCCATCATCGGTGCATCACAACTTAAATAGAGAGTTTGACTTGGCTTATATTTTGAGTTCTTCGCATATTGTTGAAGCAGTGTCGTCTTACCCGCTCCTCTCCCCCCTTTAATCCCAATTAAACGCACGCCAAAATCTATTTTGTCATAGAGATTTCTGCGGAAATTGGGCGTTTTTTTAGCTAACCATGCTTTTGAGAGTTGTTTTAGTATCTGTTTCATAATCACCTCTTCTTAGATATATTTAGAGAGACCTTACTATAAAACAAGATTAATAGCAAACAGCATTTGCTATTAATCTTATTTTATAGCAGAGTTTTTTGTAAATTGGCAATATTTATTCTAAAACTGTTTACCACTCTTCATTCCAGCTCTCTAATAGATCTTCTTTAGTCGGTACCTCTACGCCACAGACGCTATTGTCAAACTGATGTTCTGGGTTAAATGCGACATCAAGTTCTTGGAGATCTGTCATCGTATCACAGGCGGAGTCAATCTCATAAGCTGCGGTTGCGGCTATGATTGCGATTCCAACTATCGGGACTGATTCAGCTGGCATTTCAGCAATGGTAACGCCGACTAGTTTCTTGGTTCTGGTTCTGATCTTACCAACTACCTCAGATACTACCTCCTTAACTTTTCGAGTTTTACCAGCAAATTTTATCTCTGGATTTTTAGCTCGAGCCTTAAGGGTGACTATCTTCTTTTTCTGTCTACTATTTTCAGACTGTAAGCCTGATATTTTTCTGCCCAATAGATCAAATGCTTCGTTAGCGACTGTTGATCCACCTACGGTATTTATTAAGCTTGTTACCAGACCAGAGATTGCGCCCACTGTGTGGCTAGCAACGGTGAAGCCGAACGATAGTAGTAACATGATAGAGAGTAACCAGAATTTATATTTTTTAAACATATCAGATCTATTTTAACAAATTGATCGCTCAAGCCGTACACTATGAAAAATATTTTTCTGTATAATATCCAATTTATTGCACTTCAATTTAACAGATTAATATTTAACAGAGGAAAAAATAGTGGCTCAATTTATCTATACTATGAACCGTGTTGGCAAAGTTGTACCTGGCGGGCGGGTGATTCTTAAAGATATTTCACTCTCATTTTTTCCTGGCGCTAAGATTGGTGTACTTGGTCTTAACGGTTCAGGCAAGTCTACTCTGTTAAAAATTATGGCGGGTCTCGATAGTGATATTGAGGGTGAAGCGCGTCCACAGGCTGGGATTAAGATTGGTTATCTACCACAGGAGCCGCGACTCGATCCCGAAAAAGATGTGCGGGGTAATGTTGAGGAGGGGCTTGGGGAGAGCAAGGCGTTGGTGGATCGTTTTAATGAGGTGAGTGCGGCGTTTGCTGATCCTGATGCTGACTTTGATAAGTTACTTGCGGAGCAGTCTGATCTGCAAGATAAGATTGATACGGCTGGTGCTTGGGAGTTGGATCGCACTTTGGAGATCGCTGCGGATGCGTTGCGCCTGCCACCGTGGGATGCAGATGTGACTAAGTTATCTGGAGGTGAGATCAGGAGGGTTGCGCTCTGTCGTCTACTACTATCTTCTCCTGATATACTATTGCTTGATGAGCCTACTAACCATCTTGATGCTGAGTCTATTGCTTGGCTAGAGCGTTTCCTTCATGATTTTAATGGTACTGTAGTTGCTATTACGCATGATAGATATTTCTTAGATAATGTTGCGGGATGGATTCTAGAGCTTGATCGTGGCTATGGTATTCCGTGGGAGGGGAACTACTCTTCTTGGTTGGAGCAGAAGCAGAATAGACTTGCAACAGAAGAGAAGCAGGAGAGCGCGCGCCAGAAGAGTATGAAGGAGGAGTTAGATTGGATTCGCTCTAACCCTAAAGGTCGTCATGCTAAGAGTAAGGCGCGTATTGCTCGCTTTGATGAGCTTTCGTCACAATCTAATCAGGAGAGAAATGAGACACAGGAGATATTTATTCCACCTGGTCCACGCCTTGGTGATCTGGTAATTGAGGGGATAGCGATTAGAAAGGGGTTTGAGGAGCGACTCTTAGTTGATGATCTAAACTTTAATCTTCCTCCTGGTGGTATTGTGGGAATTATTGGTCCAAATGGTGCGGGTAAGACCACTCTGTTTAGAATGTTAACTGGGGAGGAGAAGTCTGACTCTGGTGAGATTAAAATTGGTGATACTGTTAAGCTCTCGCATGTTGATCAGAGTCGTGATGCACTTGATGCAAACAAAACTGTCTGGGAGACTATCTCAGATGGTCAGGAGATTCTGCGAATAGGAAGTTATGAGACTAGCTCTCGTGCTTATCTATCTCGTTTTAATTTTAGAGGTGGCGATCAACAGAAGCGGGTTGGTGATCTATCTGGAGGTGAACGCAACCGTGTTCATCTCGCAAAACTACTACAGAGCGGCGGCAATGTACTGCTTCTTGATGAGCCAACCAATGACTTAGATGTGGAAACATTGCGTGCGCTTGAAGAGGCGTTGCTCGCATTCCCAGGTTGTGCTGTGGTGATTTCACATGATCGTTGGTTCTTAGATCGGATCGCAACCCATATGCTCGCCTTTGAGGGTGATAGTGAGGTGGTCTGGTTTGAGGGTAACTACGCAGATTATGAAGCAGATCGTAAACGAAGATTAGGGGCTAAAGCGGAGCAGCCACATCGTATAAAGTATCGTCCGATTAGCAAATAGTTGCTTACTTGTTAGTGGTGCTTGTGGTGATGTTTGGGCGGTACTGGATCATTGCCCCCCTCATTCCAAGGGTGGCAGCGACCTATTCTTCTGATTGCCATCCAGCTGCCGCGCAGTGCTCCGTACTCTCTGAGTGCGTCTATGGCATAGCTGGAACAAGTGGGATTGAAACGGCAGCTCTGTCCGATCCAGGGGCTTAATATGATCTGGTAACCACGAACCAGCCAAATTAAAATTTTGCTTATCAAGTATCTCTACGCTTACGCACGGCTTCAGCAAGCTCATCTAGTAACTCTACTGTAGTATCCCATCCGACACAGCCGTCTGTTACACTTTGTCCATAGGTCATACTGCCGTCATTGGTTATGTTTTGTCGGCCCTCTACTAGATGACTCTCAATCATAACTCCGATGATATTTTTGTTACCGTGTCCAATTTGATGTGCCACATCAGCGTTGACCTCTACCTGTCTCTGATAATCTTTGCGGCTATTAGCGTGACTTAGATCGACCATTAGATGGCTATTTTGATCTGATTCAGTAAGGCTTGTAATTGCGTCCTGTACGCTCTCTGCATCATAGTTTGGACGCTTATCACCTCCGCGCAAGATAACATGACAATCTTCGTTACCACCTGTAGAGAATATGGCTGAGTGCCCCTGTTTGGTAACAGAGAGAAAGTGATGCGATTGAGATGCTGCAGATATTCCATCAATAGCAATTTGAAGCTTGCCATCTGTGCCATTCTTAAAACCGACAGGGCAAGAGAGTCCTGATGCAAGTTCACGATGAACTTGGCTCTCTGTAGTTCGTGCACCAATTGCTCCCCAACTAATTAGATCAGCAATATATTGAGGGGTAATTAGGTCTAGAAATTCAGTTGCTGCTGGAATACCTTGACTGTTAATTTCAACTAGAAGTTCACGCGCAAGGCAGACTCCCTTGTTTATATTAAAACTTTGATTTAGATCTGGATCATTTATTAATCCTTTCCAACCAACTCTAGTTCTTGGCTTCTCAAAATAGACTCGCATAACTATGAGGAGGTCACCTTCTAGGCGTTGACGCACTATGTTTAAGCGCTCTGCATACTCTTTAGCTGCGTCAATATCGTGAATAGAGCATGGCCCAACTACTACGACTAGGCGATCATCTTCGCCCTGTAGAATATTGTGGATAGCAGTGCGCGCTGAAGATACGACTTCAGAGGCTTTTGCTGTTATTTGGTGTTTACGGTGAACCTCTTCTGGAGCTTCTACCTCTTGCATCCCCCTGATGCGGAGATCATCTGTATTTTGCATAGAGACTTCCGTTACAGTAGTGGATTAAAGCGATTACAGTTTAAGAGTTAATCTTCTGATTCGTTATCAGCGATATCTTCATCATTAAACTCTGGAATTGGACGATCTACTAATTCAACTAGAGCCATTGGTGCTTTATCACCAGTACGGAATCCAGCCTTCAGAATACGGATGTAACCTCCAGGACGCTCTGTATAGCGAGGACCGAGCTCATTAAATAGCTTAGTTACCATATCACGGTCACGCATACGGTTAAATGCTAGACGACGATTAGCTACGCTATCACTCTTAGATAAAGTAATCAGTGGCTCTACAACTCTACGCAACTCTTTTGCTTTTGGTAAAGTTGTACGAATCATCTCATGCTGAACTAGAGAGTTGCTCATATTGCGAAACATTGCCTTACGATGGCTGCTGTTTCGGTTTAGTTGTCTACCACTATGACGATGACGCATATTTTTCTTCCGTTTATTTTGTTAACTGTTAACTACTATATTTGTAGTTTTGTCTTTTAAGTTGCTACTTAATAGTTAAGCAGCCTCTTTTTCCATTTTACTAATACTTGCTGGTGGCCAGTTTTCAAGGCGAATACCAAGAGATAGTCCACGAGATGCCAATACATCTTTAATCTCATTGAGAGATTTTTTACCTAAATTCGGGGCTCTTAGAAGCTCTGTCTCTGTACGCTGCATTAGATCGCCAATATAATAGATGGCTTCAGCTTTGAGGCAGTTTGCAGAACGAACTGTCAATTCAAGATCATCTACAGGACGAAGAAGCATTGGATCTATATGCTCTTCTACCTCTTCAATAATCTCTTCATCTTCTTCAGTATGTAACTCAACAAATGATTCTAGCTGAGTCTGCAAAATAGTTGCTGCTCGTTTAATTGCCTCTTCTGGATCTATTGTTCCATTAGTCTCTAGATCAATAACTAGACGATCAAGATCTGTACGCTGTTTAAGACGAGCTGCTTCAACACTGTAACTTACTCTACTTACTGGGCTAAATGATGCATCTAGTTTAAGCACGCCCATAGTTGCGCCTTCATCACTATCACCGCGTTCTGCAACTGGCTGATAGCCACGACCTGTTGATACCTTGACTTTCATACTTAAGGTTTTTGATGCATCTGTTACAGTTGCAACAACATGATCTGGGTTGATGATCTCAATATCATCTCCTGTAAAATCACCTGCAACTACAGGACCTGCACCATTGCTGTTGAGGGTTAGCTCTACTTCAGTATGCTCATTTGCTGAGATAGCCACACCTTTAAGGTTAAGCAAAATATCGATGACATCCTCTTGGACACCTTCAATTGCTGAATATTCGTGATTTATTCCATCAATTTCCACTTCTGTAATCGCATTACCATGCATTGATGAAAGTAAAATACGACGCAGAGCATTACCTAAAGTGTGACCAAAACCTCTTTCCAGAGGCTCTAGTGCAATCTGTGCATGATTGTCACTAATATTTTTGATATTTACTAGTTTAGGTCTTAGAAAGTCTTTTATTGAACCTTGCATATATTTTCCCTTATATTAATCCGACAAGCTACTTACTTAGAGTATAGCTCGACAATTAGATGCTCGTTAATTTCAGAAGAGAGGTCTGCGCGCTCTGGAGCACTCTTATAAATTCCTTCCATCTTCTCACTATTAACATCTATCCACTCTGCTTCTTCACGAGTCTGTGGAGCAAGCTGGAGAGCCATCTTAATGCGTTCCTGTTTTTTAGACTTCTCGCGCACTGCTACTGTATCTTCAGCCTTTAACTGGTATGAAGGAATATTAAGTACATTACCATTTACCAAAATTGATTTATGGTTAACTAGTTGGCGCGCCTCTGCACGAGTTGAGCCAAAACCCATACGGTAGACTACATTATCCAGACGAGCTTCAAGGATCTGCAGTAGATTCTCACCAGTAGATCCTTTGCGTCTTGCAGCCTCTTTATAGTATCCACGAAATTGTTTTTCTAGAAGACCATATATACGACGTACTTTCTGTTTCTCACGCAACTGCAGAGCATAGTCTGACAAGCGTGGACGACGAGCCGCTGGGCCGTGCTGACCAGGTAACTGATCAATTTTACATTTAGTCTCTAATGCACGAAGTCCGCTCTTGAGTCCAAGATCGGTTCCCTCACGACGAGATAGTTTACATTTAGGTCCTGTATATTTTGCCACTTTTATTCTCCTGAATTGTGTATATCTTTATTAATAGTCCGGTTATACACGGCGCTTCTTAGGTGGACGACATCCATTGTGTGGCAATGGAGTTACATCTGTAATACTTTTAATCTGAATACCTAGACTATTTAATGCACGAACTGATGATTCACGACCTGGGCCTGGACCTTTGATTCGTACATCTACCGCTTTAATACCGTACTCTTGTGCTTGCACACCAGCTCTCTCTGCAGCAATCTGTGCTGCAAATGGTGTACTCTTACGAGAACCTCGGAAGCCACTACCACCAGAAGTTGCCCAGCATAGGGTATCCCCTGTACGATCAGTTATAGTTATAATAGTGTTGTTGAATGTTGCATGTACATGCACAATTCCCTCAGGAACATTCTTTTTTACTTTTTTACGCTTTGCAGCAGATGCTTGTGCCATATTTTATTACCTTAAATATCCTATCTTCTTATCGCTTTCTTTGGCCCTTTACGGGTACGAGCATTATTCTTAGTGTTCTGCCCACGAACTGGTAGACCTCGACGGTGACGAATACCTCGATTAGTACCAAGATCCATTAATCGTTTAATATTCATTGAAACTTCTCGTCTCAAATCACCTTCAACTGTGAGCTTACCAACAGCTCCTCGAAGATCTTCTAATTTATTCTCATCAAGATCCTGTATTTTTGTTGTTGCTTCAACCCCTGCTGTTTCGCACAACGCATACGCTGCGGTTTTACCAACTCCATATATAGAGGTTAGTGCTACCCATGCATGTTTTCTATCAGGAACATTTACACCTGCAATTCGTGCCATCTGGCTCTTCTCCTAAACTATTTATTACTCAAATTCTACCGACTACTCTTAAACTTCTTTCAAAACCTACCAATAACTTTTCTTGCTGACCATTATTAATGGTCAAAATATCTAACAAAACTTGCGGGCAACCCGCAGAGCCAGATAGAATACACCTTTTTGCTCTAAAAATCAACTTAAAAGTTAATCTTTAATACATGGCAAAATCGTCAATATAGATTCTTGATTATTAGTTTAACTAAATAGTTTTATAAATATCCTTATAAACTATTAAATAAACTATTCAACAAATCAAATAAACTTGACTTTTAACCTTGACGTTGCTTATGTTTTGGGTCTTTACTACAGATAACCCTTACCACGCCTTTGCGTTTAACCACTTTACAGTGTTGACACATTTTTTTTACTGATGCTCGTACTTTCATACTATTACTCCAAACTTTTTCAATTTCTAAACTAAACTAGCCGCCACTACCGCGACCATATCCCTTAAGATTTGCCTTCTTCATCAACCCATCATACTGATGAGAGAGCAGGTGAGATTGAACCTGCGAGATAAAGTCCATAATTACTACTACAATAATTAGGAGTGAGGTACCGCCAAAATAAAATGGTACATTCCACTTGATAATCAGGAACTCAGGGAGCAGGCTAACTGCTGTAATGTATGCTGCACCGATCAAGGTTAATCTAGTCATCACTTTATCAATATATTTTGCAGTCTGTGCTCCTGGACGAATTCCTGGAATAAATGCACCTGACTGACGTAAATTATCTGCTGTCTCTTTTGGATTAAATACCAATGCGGTATAGAAGAAACAGAAGAAAATAATTGCTACCGCATAAAACGCTACATATAGTGGCTGCCCTGGTGAAAGTGTTGTTGCCAAATCTTTCATCCATGACATTCCTTCACCGCTTCCAAACCAGCTTCCCATAGTTGCAGGAAAGAGAATAATACTAGAGGCGAAGATAGGAGGAATAACTCCAGCCATATTCACCTTTAGCGGAAGGTGGCTACTCTGCCCAGCATACATCTTATTTCCTCGTTGCTGTTTAGCATAGTTAACTGTAATCCTACGCTGCCCTCGCTCTACAAAGACTACAAATGCGGTAACTAGAATTGCACCAACAAAGAGTAAGAGCACTGTTATAGAGTGCATCTCTCCAGTTCTTGCTAACTCCATAGTGCCGCCAACTGCAGAAGGTAGACCAGCTACAATACCTGCAAAAATAATTAGAGATATTCCATTCCCAATCCCTCGTTCAGTAATCTGCTCTCCTAGCCACATTAAGAACATTGTTCCTGTCACCAATGTAGTAACCGCAACGAAACGGAAACCTAGACCTGGGTCAATAACTACATCCATGCCACCAGCAGACTGAGATTCTAGAGCTATTGATATTCCTAGCGCCTGAAATGTCGCCAAAAACAGTGTTCCATAACGGGTGTACTGGGTAATTTTTCTCTTCCCTGATGCACCCTCTTTCTTTAGCTGCTCTAGCTTAGGTGAGGTTACAGTCAGCAAATTCATAATAATAGATGCTGAAATGTATGGCATAATTCCGAGAGCGAAGAGGCTTAAGCGCATCAAAGCACCACCAGAAAACATATTGAACATATCCAGAATAGTTCCAGATTGTTGATCAAACATTGCTTTTAGTGCGCCAGGATCAATTCCTGGTACAGGGATATGCGCACCCATACGGTATACAATTATTGCGCCTATTACAAATAACAGACGGCTTTTTAGCTCTGAAAGTTTTCCTCCAGAAGCTCCTGCAATTTTCTTATTTGCTGCCATGACTACTATCTGCTACTCTAAATTACTACTAATCTTCAATCTTGCCGCCAGCTGCTTCAATAGCAGCCTTAGCACCAGCAGTTACTGCAAGACCGCTTACAGTAAGTGCTCCCTTAATCTCACCTGACAAGATAACTTTTACTCTTTTAATATCTTGACCAATAATATTTGCCGCTTTAAGTGCTAATATATCAACACTATTATCAACAGCAGCTAGATCTAACTCATGAAGACGAACTTCTGCTCCAAAACGAGCTTTGCGTGAGGCAAATCCTACTTTAGGTAGACGACGCTGAAGTGGCTGTTGTCCACCCTCAAATCCAACCTTATGGAATCCGCCAGAGCGAGATTTTTGCCCTTTATGACCACGCCCACAAGTCTTACCATGTCCAGAGCCAATTCCGCGACCTACGCGTTTAGCATCTTTTTTTGCTCCTTCAGCTGGTTTGATTGTATTTAACTGCATTATCTAAATCCTTATATATATCTAATATATTTAATGTTTGAACTGTTATCTAATCTTCAATTTTTAGCATATAGCTAATTTTATTGATCATTCCACGATTTTCTGGAGTATCAATTACTGAGACTGTCTGGTTTGTACGGCGTAAGCCGATGCCCGCAGCGCATGCCTTATGAGCTGGAAGTCTTCCAATCAGACTCTTTACTAGTGTTACAGTTACCATTTTATCTGCCATGACTCTATCCTAAAATCTCTTCAACTGTTTTACCGCGTTTTGCTGCAATCTGCGATGGACTATTCATCTCAGCCAACCCTTTAATAGTTGCACGAACTACATTAATAGGATTTGGTGATCCATTGCGTTTAGCAAGAACATTATGTACTCCAACTACCTCAAATACTGCTCGCATAGCTCCGCCAGCAATAATTCCTGTACCTTCAGATGCTGGCTGCATATAGACATCAGCAGCTCCGTAAGTTGCGCTAATTGGATATTGCAGCGTACCGCCATCAAGCTCTATTGTTTGAATGTTACGACGAGCTCGCTCCATCGCTTTTTGAATAGCCTGTGGTACTTCACGGGCCTTTCCATATCCAAAACCAATTTTTCCATTACCATCACCAACTACGGTGAGAGCTGTGAAAGAGAAGATTCGTCCACCTTTTACTGTTTTAGCTACACGATTGACGGTAACAAGCTTCTCCAGCATTCCATCATCATTATCTTGTTTGTTAAACTGTTTATCTGCCATTCTCTTTTCCGTTAGTATGATTCTATTATCTTATATCTACTTTAAATTCTAAAGGTTTAGCTTAGAAATCAAGTCCGTGTTCACGGGCCGAATCTGCCAATGCTTTAACTCTACCATGATAGCGGAAGCCTGAACGATCGAAAGCAACTTTACTTACGCCCGCATCTTTAGCTCGCTCTGCAATCATCTTGCCAACAGTCACTGCTGATGCTACATTTCCTGTAGTACTTGCTTCTGATTTAATATCAGAAATTACTGTTGAAGCACTAGCAACAACCTTAGAATCGTGACTGATTACTTGAGCATAAATATGCCTCGGAGTACGATGTACGGTTAGACGAGCTACACCCAACTCTTTAATTTTTGCTCTTGTGCGTCTTGCACGGCGCTGTCTACTCTTCTTCTTATCCATTGAAAAATCCTATGCTCTCAATTAATTATTCTTACTTCTTCTTCGCTTCTTTGCGTATTACATGCTCATCCGTATAACGAACACCTTTCCCTTTGTAAGGTTCTGGTGGACGGAAAGCTCTAATCTCTGAAGCAACTTGTCCAACTTTCTGCTTATCTGCCCCTTTAACTACAATTTCAGTATTTACTGGGGTCTCTATAGTAATCCCCTCTGGAATTGCATAGCTAACCGGGTGTGAGAAACCAAGAGTTAACTCAAGGTTTTTTCCTACAGCTTTTGCTCGATAACCAACTCCAATAAGAGTTAATTTCTTTTCAAACCCCGCAGATACTCCAATCACCATATTGTTGATTAGGGCACGCATGGTTCCAGCCATCGCTACATTCTCTTTACCACCTTTAACAGAAACACGAACCTGATTACCTTCATGTTCTACATTCACTGTATCATGTACTTCATAATCAAAGTTTCCATTACCACCTTTGATCTGAATTTTTTGTCCTTTGACAGATATATCTACACCTGTAGGAATCTCAACTGGAGCATTTACAATTCTTGACATCTTATTTTACCTACTATGTTATTACTGATTATATTATTACTAATTAAGTTATTACTGAGTGTATAATTTAATATACATGACAGATAACTTCACCACCAGTACCAGCACTGCGTGCTGCACGATCAGTCATCAATCCTTTTGGTGTTGAGATAATCGCAATACCAAGACCAGAATTTACTGAAGGAACATCATCCTTACTTGTATAGGTACGAAGACCTGGACGACTAACTCTTTTGACCATCTCTATAACTGGTTTACCCTGAAAGTATTTTAGATCTATAGTAAGCTCTGCTTTACCTCCATCTTCATTTACTGAAAAATCAGAAATATAACCTTCATCTTTCATTAATGCTGCAATAGATTTTTTCATTTTTGATGAAGGCATAGATACAGCCTTCTTCTCTACTGCTAAAGCATTGCGAATACGGGTTAACATGTCCGCTATAGGGTCTTGCATACTCATTTCTATATCTTTCCTAAATTATTTATCTTCTACTTCTTAAATTAGCCGCTTATTATAAACTAGATTTACCTAGATTACCAGCTCGCTTTTCTCAATCCTGGTACATCTCCACGCATTGTTGCTTCGCGCAACTTATTTCTACCTAGCCCAAATTTACGATAATAACCATGCGGACGACCTGTCAGCTTACAACGATTATGGAGGCGAGATGAACTCGAATCTCTTGGCAGACCATTGAATTTTTTGCGTGCTACTGCTCTATCTTCAGCTGAAAGTTCACTATTCAACATTGCAGCTCTTAGCTCTGTGCGTTTGGTCGCATACTTTTTAACCAGCTTCTCTCTGCGCAGTTCGCGTTGAATCATTGAGGTCTTTGCCATACTTTTATCCTGTCTCTTTTAATATTTAATTTTTAAAGGGAAAATTCATCGCTGCAAGCAGTGCTTTCCCCTCTTCATCTGTTTTTGCAGTCGTAACTACGCTGATATCTAACCCACGCAGCGTATCAATTTTATCATAATCAATCTCTGGAAAGATTATCTGCTCAGTAACGCCCATACTATAATTGCCTCGTCCATCAAATGATTTACCATTTAATCCACGGAAATCACGGATACGCGGAATAGCAATATCAATTAGACGATCTAAAAAATCGTACATCCGCTCTTTGCGCAAAGTTACTTTACAACCAATCGGCCATCCATCACGAACTTTAAATCCTGCGATAGAGAGACGAGCTAAAGTTTTAACAACTTTCTGCCCTGCAATCTTCTCTAAGTCGCCTACTGCATTCTGTAGAATTTTCTTATCTGCAGTTGCTTCACCAACACCCATATTCAGTGTTATTTTTGTGATTTTTGGAATTTCCATACTGCTCTTATAACCAAACTGCTCTTGAAGCTTAGCCATAACGCTGTTTTTGTAATACTCTTTACTGATACTCATTCTATTTCCTATACGTCGATATTGGCGCCGTTTGATTTAAAATAACGAACCTTCTTGCCATCATCCAATTTAAATCCAACACGATCACCCTTACCAGTCTCACTATTATAAATAGCAACATTTGAGAGATGAATTGACATCTCTTTATCGATGATACCACCAGCAACACCAGCATTTGGATTTGCTTTAGTGTGTTTTTTGACCATATTAATTCCATCAACAAACACTCTATCTTTCTCAAAAAGCACACGAGAAACTGTGCCTCTCTGCCCTTTGTCTTTTCCTGTTAGAACGATTACTTCGTCCCCTTTCTTAATTCTGCGCATATCGCTATCCTATTTTGATATCAAATAACTTCTGGTGCTAATGAAACTATCTTCATGAATTTTTTATTTCTTAGCTCACGAGTAACAGGTCCAAAAATACGAGTACCAATTGGCTCATGCTTACTATTTAACATAACTGCAGCATTACCATCAAAACGAATCAGAGAACCATCATTGCGACGTACACCTTTACGAGTACGCACTACAACAGCATTATATACATCGCCCTTCTTCACTTTTCCACGAGGCAAAGCCTCTTTTACACTTACTTTTATGACATCACCAATTCCAGCGTAACGGCGCTTTGAGCCGCCAAGCACTTTGATACACATAACTTTTTTAGCGCCACTATTATCTGCAACACCTAATGTTGACTGCATCTGAATCATCGGTTTTCTCCAAAAATCTTATCTAAACTATACTTAATAAATTGTATTACAATAAGTTATATCGTACTACGCTGCTGCCTTCTCTAATACTTCAACTAGAGTAAATGTTTTACTCTTAGAGATTGGGCGACATTCTTGAATCTTAACTAGGTCACCTTCGGCACATTGGTTGCTCTCATCGTGAGCATGTAGTTTACTAGAACGCTTAATATATTTTTTGTAAATTGGATGCTGAACTTGACGCTCCACTCTTACAGTAATACTTTTATCTCCTTTATTGGAGACTACACGACCTGTAACTGTCCGTGCGCTTTTCTTATCTTTCTGTGTATCATTGCTCATGCTGCTGCACCTTTAATCTCATTCATTATGGTCTTAACTCTAGCAATATTGCGACGAACCTTTTTCATCTCACTACTAGCAGATAGCTGTTGTGTAGCTTTCTGCATGCGTAGATTGAACTGTTCGCGTAACATTCCCTGCAACTCTGTCTGCAGTTCTGTCTCACCCATTTTTCTTAAATCTGCTGTTTTCATAAATATAACCTATAGAGGTGTACGTGCAACAAATGTAGTTGCAATTGGTAGTTTAGCTGCAGCAAGTTTAAATGCTTCACGAGCTTGCTCTTCAGAGACACCTTCGATCTCATATAACATTTTTCCTGGCTGAATCTGCGCAACCCAATACTCAACATTACCTTTACCCTTACCTTGACGAACCTCAAGAGGTTTTTTAGTAATTGGCTTATCTGGGAAAATGCGAATAGTTAATTTACCTCCGCGCTTTACCTGACGAGTAATTGTGCGTCGTGCAGCCTCAATTTGACGCGCAGTAATCCGACCACGACCTGTAGCTTTCAGTCCAAATTCGCCGAAGCTTACAGAATTTCCATTCTGAGCAAGCCCACGGTTGCGTCCTTTCATCTGCTTACGAAATTTTGTTCTTTTAGGTTGAAGCATTGCTATTCCCTATATTCCTATATTCTATCTTGTGTTTCTCTATTACTTCTTATTTTTTGACTCTTTACTACCACCAGCTCTATTAGCAGCCATATGTGCAGTTGGATCAAAAACTTCGCCCTTAAAGAGCCAAACTTTTATTCCAAGAATCCCGTATGTTGTATTTGCCTCTGCAGTTCCATAATCCACATCTGCACGGAGAGTATGAAGTGGCACACGACCTTCGCGAGCCCACTCTGTACGAGCAATTTCAGCTCCGTTTAGACGACCTGCAATATTAATACGAATTCCCTGTCCACCAAAACGCATAGCATTTCCTATAGAGCGTTTCATTGCACGACGGAACATTATTCTCTTCTCAAGCTGTTGCGCAATTCCTTCAGCGACAAGTGTGGCATCAAGTTCAGGTTTACGAATCTCTTCGATATTAATCTGAACAGGAACCCCCATCCTTGTTGTCACTTCGCGACGAAGTTTTTCAATATCTTCGCCCTTCTTACCGATTACAATACCTGGACGAGCCGTATGAATTGTAATACGAGCAGAACCAGATGGACGCTCAATCTGAATACGACTTACCGAAGCCTGCGCTAAACGCTGCTTCAAGAAATCTCTAATCTCAAGATCAGCTAAAAGCTGACTTGCATAATTGCGGCTATCTGCATACCAAGTGGAGTTCCAGTCCTTGATATAACCTAGACGATAACCGATCGGATGTACTTTTTGACCCATTCAGCTTTACCTCAGCGATCTGACACAGCCAAACTAATATGGCTGCTTCGTTTAAGAATACGGTTCGCACTACCTTTAGCACGAGCTCTGATTCGTTTATAAGTTGGACCTTCGTCAACATAAGCGACGGAGACCTTTAGCTCATCAATATCTGCACCCTCATTGTGCTCTGCATTTGCAATCGCAGAGTTTAGAATTTTTCCAACAATTTGGGCAGCTTTTTTGTTACTAAACTTCAGTAACTCAACAGCACTCTCTACTTCCATACCGCGAATCTGGTCAGCAACTAAGCGTACCTTCTGCGCAGATATTTTGGCATTTTTTAATTTAGCGTATGTTTCCATAATTACCTACTCCTATACCTTAGACTTCTTATCAGCAGTATGACCACGGTAGGTGCGAGTTAACGCAAATTCACCTAACTTATGCCCAACCATATTTTCATTAATCAATATTGGAATATGCTGGCGACCATTATGGATCGCGATAGTAAGACCAATCATCTCTGGCATAACCATAGACCTTCTTGACCAAGTCTTAATTGGACGGCGATTCTTAGTCTCAACTGCATTCTTCACTTTCACCCGAAGATGCTCATCAATAAATGGGCCTTTTTTAATCGAACGTGGCACTATAATATCCTTATTTCAATAATTATCATTTAAAACAAATTACTTCTTCTTACGACGAACAATGTACTGATCTGTACGCTTGTTAGATCGTGTCTTGTAACCTTTAGTTGGTGTACCCCATGGAGATACTGGATGACGACCTCCAGAAGTTCTACCTTCACCACCACCATGCGGATGATCTACAGGATTCATGGCAACACCACGAACTGTTGGACGAACTCCACGCCAGCGAGTTGCACCAGCTTTACCAAGTTTTCTTAGTGAATGCTCACCATTACTAACCTCACCAATAGTTGCTCGGCAATCAAGAGATATTTTACGCATCTCACCAGAGCGCAATCTTAGTGTTGCGAATTGCCCCTCTTTTGCTACAAACTGAGCAGATGTGCCTGCTGAACGAGCAATCTGCGCGCCTTTGCCTGGCTTCATCTCAATACAGTGAACTGTAGTACCTAGTGGGATACTACGTAACTCCATACTATTTCCGACTTTAATTTCTGCCCCACTTCCCGACATTAATTGATCACCAGCACTAATACCTTTAGCTGCAACAATATAACGGCGCTCGCCATCTGCAAACAAAATAAGTGCGATATTTGCAGTACGGTTGGGGTCATACTCTAAACGCTCTACTTTAGATGGAATTCCATCTTTGTTACGCTTAAAATCGATCATACGGTAACGCTGCTTATGACCACCACCACGATGACGCGTAGTAATACGACCAGCATTATTACGGCCACCACTTTTTGATTTTTTCTCAATCAAAGCTGCATGAGGTTTCCCTTTATGCAAGTCAGGATTCACTACAGAGACGACAAAGCGACGACCTGGTGAAGTTGGTTTTGATTTTATGATTGCCATTTTTCTATATTTCCAAACTGTATAAATATTTTAAAAACTAAAAGCCTATTCACTAGCAATAAAGTCAATATCTTGACCTTCGCTAAGAGTTACAAATGCTTTTTTCCAACTTGCGCGACGAGACATTTTATTTCCTGCTCGTTTCATTTTGCCCTTAACATTACTAACTGTAACCCCATCAACTTTCACATCAAACATCAGTTCAACTGCCTGCTTGATTTCAGGTTTACTAGCATCCTTTACAACTTTAAAGACATATTGATTGCGCATCTCTGCCGCCATAGAGCTCTTCTCTGTAACATGTGGAGCTAGTACAATCTTCATTAATCTCTCTTCATTTGTATTCATGCTAGCGCCCCTTCAATCTGTTTAAGCGCTGACTCTGTCATCAACACATTTGCATAAGATACTAAACCTACTGGATCCATTGCCGTTACATCCGTAACTCCTACATGAGGAATATTGCGTGCAGCCAAGTATAAATTTTCATCAACCTCACCTGAGATAATTAGCACATTATCTAAACCCATTCCATTAAGTGCACCATTAAGCGCCTTAGTTTTTGGAGTTTCAATCGCAAGATCAGCAACAATTTTGAGACGATCTTTACGAATCAACTCTGATAGAATCGAGCGCATAGCAGCACGATACATCTTTTTATTTACTTTCTGCTCATAGTTACGAGGAGATGCTGCAAAAGTTACACCACCACTTCTCCAAATTGGACTACGACTTGTTCCTGCACGAGCACGCCCAGTTCCTTTCTGTCTCCAAGGTTTAGCGCCACCGCCTCGCACTGCTGAACGGTTCTTCTGAGCCGCTGTTCCCGCACGAGCACCAGCCAGATACGCCGTTACAACCTGATGAATTAGTGCCTCATTATAATCTGCACCAAATGTCGCATCTGCGACTTCAACTTTTGATTTCTCGCTTCCTGCTGGAAAATCATGTATATTAAGTTCCACGCTCTTAACTCCCTACTTATTTAGCTTTACCAGCAAATTTAATTGCATGGTTAATAATCAGATCGCCACCTTTTGCACCAGGTACCGCACCTTTAATAAGAATCAGGTTACGCTCAGAATCTACTCGCACAACCTCAAGATTCTGTGCTGTTCTCTGAACATTACCCATATGCCCTGACATTTTTTTACCCTTAAATACACGACCTGGGGTTTGACATTGACCAATCGAACCGTTAGAACGATGCGAAATTGAGTTGCCGTGTGTCGCATCAAGTCCTGCAAAATGGTGTCTCTTAATACCGCCTTGGAAACCAAAACCACGGTTCACACCAGTTACATCAACTTTTTGCCCCTCTTCAAAGATCGATACTTCGATATCTTTACCAGCTTCAAATTCAGCTGTCTGCTCAGTAGTGAGACGGAACTCCCAAAGTCCACGACCAGCTTCAACACCTGCCTTAGCATAGTGTCCGGCCATAGATTTAGTCACTCTTGAAGCGCGACGAGTTCCAGTTGTTACCTGAATTGCGCTATAGCCATCTATCTCATTACTCTTAATTTGAGTAATTCTGTTTGGTTCAACATGGACTACAGTCACAGGAATGGAGGTACCCTCTTCGGTAAACACTCTGCTCATTCCGACTTTGCGACCAACAATTCCACATCCTATTTCGCTTGTCATCTTAAAATCCTCTTAATCTTATGAAAGTTTAATCTGCACATCTACACCAGCGGCAAGATCTAACTTCATCAATGCATCAACTGTTTTATCTGTTGGATCAATAATATCCATCATGCGTTTATGGGTGCGTAACTCATACTGATCGCGCGCATCTTTATTGACATGCGGTGAAACCAAAATAGTAAAACGCTCTTTCTTTGTTGGAAGCGGAATAGGTCCACGAATCTGTGCCCCAGTACGCTTTGCCGTCTGTGCAATCTCACGAGCAGATTGATCAATCAGACGATAATCAAATGCTTTCAAACGGATACGAATTCTCTGTCCAGCCATTATTATTACTCAATAGTTAATAATTAAATATAAAAATAGTTGCGCAATCTGCGCTTAAACTCTATTTTTGCGATTTTTATCTGTTTATGTTACTCAATAACGCTTTATTCAATTATTTTCGTAACAACACCAGATCCAACAGTACGACCACCCTCACGAATTGCGAAGCGAAGCCCCTCATCCATTGCGATTGGGTTGATTAGGCTGCCGATAATTTTTAGGTTATCTCCTGGCA
>JABHVM010000077.1 GCA_018658305.1 Thiotrichales bacterium
ATTTTATATTATCAAACACAGCTCTCTCCTTTTTATTTTTCTCTACAGCAAAGTAAACATACCTGACTATCGCACATATTACTAGTTATTTTATTATATTATTTTTAATAGTTGTTCAATAGATACTGGGTGAGGGATCTTTTCTGTCACAGGAAAACGCTCAATGACTTGAGCTAGATAGAGTTCATCTTTGGGATCAAAAATTACTACTGTTCTTGTATCTGGAAGCTTGCGTTGAATATGGGCTAACATTGATTCTAAATTACTAACTCTATCTCTAAATGCGGGTTCATGGTAAAACTCTGCTATAACCAGTTCTGGTTTACTCTTTTTTAAGTATGAAATCGCTCTACGCATAATATGCTCAACTTGCAGTTGATGCCCTGCATTACGCAGTCCGTGAATTAACTCTGGATAGACTCCATACTCCATTACAAATAGCATTTTTTACCTATCGGATAGTGCAAATATTCCAGGCATATTGCGCAGATAACCTTTATAGTCCATACCAAAACCGAAGACATAACGGTCAGGAAGATTAAGAGCATTAAAGTCAGATGGAGGAGCAACTTTTCGTTCGTGAAGTTTCGTAGCAAGAGTTAGTGTAATCACTTCAATCGCTCCCTCACTCTCTGCCCACTCTTTAAGGGCAGCTATAGTGCCACCCTCATCGTGAATATCATCTACTAGTACAACACAACGCCCTTTAAGGGATATGCGTGGCTTGGCAATCCACTCCAGTTCACCTCCAACCAAATCTCTCCCATAGCGAGTAGCATGCACATAATCGATCTGAAGAGGAAAATCCAATCTATTGAGAAGGTAGCCCATAGTTATTACTGCCCCATTCATCACGGTTAGCAGAAGAGGATGGCTATCTTCTACTTTAGCTGTAAGCTCTTGCGCCATATCATCTAGAGCGCTCTCCACCTCTGCTATGCTCCAAAGCTTATCTGCCTCCTTTCTAACTCGCTCCACCTCTATTAAAATATCTGGTGCTACGCTCATAACTCCATCTCCTGGGTGTGAACTTCTCTCATCTCATTAACAACTCTATCTGCTATTTGCCACTCACTACTCTGCATAAGATCCTCCAGACTAATATCTTTATGCGATAATTTTCCTCTAGCGTGAAGCCTAATTAGGCGAGCTGTAGTAAGTGGGTTAGGCGCATCGGGAAGTGAGTCTAAAACCTGAATCGCATATTCTCTATGGTTACAGACCAGCACCATATCACAACCAGCATCTAGTGCTGCCGCTGCACGAGTAGGATAATCTCCGATTTTTCCTGCACCCTCCATACTTAGATCATCACTAAAAATAACTCCCTCAAATCTAAGCTGGCGGCGTAACACCTCTTGCAACCAGAAGCGTGAAAATCCTGCTGGATTATCTGGGTCGATCTTACTATAGTAGATATGTGCAGGCATCACCCCCTCCATACCATACTCTACCATGCGCTCAAATGGGATTAGATCATCAACTAGTATATCGGCAAATGTGCGTCCATCTACTGGCACCTCTAGATGCGAATCCTCTTTTACCCAACCATGACCAGGAAAATGTTTACCTACTGCTCCCATTCCTGCACGATGCATTCCTCGCATTAAACTCTGTGCCAAGGCAGAAACTACTTCAGGCTTACGATGGAAAGCTCTGTCTCCGATCACACCACTAACTCCATGCGAGAGATCTAACACTGGGGTAAAACTAAAATCTACGCCACAGACTAGAAGTTCAGCCGCGAGGAGCCAGCCAATAGTATCTGCGTTTTTACGAGCACTCTCTAACGAGTTACTGCTACTGTTACTGCTACTGCTACTGCGCATAATTTGCGCCATAGCTGGGAGTTCAGTAAATCCATGCCGAAAACGCTGAACCCTCCCCCCCTCATGGTCAACAGCTATAAGTAGGCGCGGTGAACGCAGAGCATGAATTTCGCTACAGAGTGCGCTCAACTGCTCTGGTGAGTGGTAGTTGCGGCTGAATAGAATAACCCCTCCAACTCTCGGATCAGACAATATCTCCCGATCCTCTAGAGAGAGTTCCACTCCATCTATATCTAACATTAAAGGACCTAAAGACATTATATAATCTACTCCTCTATAAATACTGGGGTGGAGTGTACGACCTGATCAAACAGCTCAACCATATCTTGATTACGCATTCTAATACAGCCGTGCGATTTTGCCTCTCCCATTAGTTCACTATCTGGGGTTCCATGAATATAGATCATCCTTCGCAAAGTATCTACATCCCCCCCCCTATTAAAACCAGATTTTACTCCTGTAATCCAAAGGATACGGGTTAAAATCCAATCTCGTTCTGGATAGAGCTCTGCTAACTGTGCTGAATATATCTCACCAGTTGAGCGCCTTCCTACAAATACACTCCCCTCAGCACATCCAGCTCCAATCTTTATCTTAATCTTATGCTCTCCTCTTGGAGTACAACCACTACCTATACACTCACCAGCTCCGTTGAGTGCAGTGGAGATCGCAAAAGATATTTTTTCCTCAGCATCTTCATAAAGTTTCAGACGCTGCTCCGTCAGTGAGATATGGATAGCTGTTTGGCTCATTAATCTCTAAAGTTATCAAACTGAAGCGGAACTCCAAACTTCTCTTCTCGGAGTAGGGACATCACCTGCTGAAGATCATCTCTCTTCTTGCCAGTTACTCTAATCTTATCCCCTTGAATTGCCGCCTGCACTTTAATTTTAGAGTCTTTAATATGCTTTACAATTTTCTTTGCTGTTGGCTGATCAATGCCCTGCACTATACTCACAACTTTACGAGCTTCACTTACATTGCTTTCAACCTCGCCATCGTTAAGTGAGTCAGAATCAACCCCCCGTTTTGCCATCTTGCCGCGCAAAATATCCATAATTTGATCAAGCTGAAACTCTTGATCAGCTTTCAATATAATCTCCTCTCCATTCTGCTCTATGTTAGCCCCAGTACCTTTCAGATCAAAACGGTTACTAATCTCTCGCATAGATTGGTCTACAGCATTAGTAACCTCATGGAGGTCAACCTCTGATACAGCGTCAAATGATGGCATCGATATCTCCTATAAAATAAATATAACTGTTGATTTTACTACGCCAGCTCATCATCTGCCACACGGTATTTTGGATCTTCTAGCAGATTAACTTCGACTAGATCTCCCGCCTTATGCAACAGTGTTCGACACTCTGGACTAAGATGTCGTAGATGGAGCTGTTTACCTGCACGCATATATTTCTCTGCCAGCGTGTCAATCGCCTCAATCGCGGAGTGATCTGCCACTCTAGAGTTTTTAAATTCTATAACCACCTCGTCAGGATCACTCTTTGGATCAAAAAGGTCAAGAAAGTTTTTTACGGAACCAAAAAATAGCGGCCCATTGAGTTCGTAGATACGCACCCCTTTTACTTCATCATCAATCTTCTCAATATTTATATGGCTTGCATGTTCCCAAGCAAAAATCAAAGCAGATACAATAACTCCTACCACTACAGCTATAGCTAGATCTGACACAACTGTAACTCCAGATACCAAAACTAAGACGAAGGCATCTTTAGCTGGAATCTTATTCATAATACGCAGACTAGACCACTCAAAAGTTCCTAACACCACCATAAACATAACCCCGACTAATGCAGCAAGTGGAATCATCTCTATCAAACTAGAGGCAAAGAGAATGAAAGCAAGTAAAAATAGTGCTGCTGAGATACCAGAGAGTCGCTCTCTCCCTCCAGAATTTATATTTATCATACTCTGACCAATCATTGCGCAGCCGCCCATACCGCCAAATAGACCAGTTACACTATTGGCAATTCCCTGCCCCACACATTCACGATTACCATGCCCTCTTGTATCAGTAACCTCATCAATAAGGGTCATAGTTAATAACGATTCAATTAAACCAACTGCTGCTAAAATTACGGCATAAGGAAATATAATATAGAGAGTCTCTAAGTTAAATGGGACTGACGGGATATGGAACAGTGGTAAACCACCCTCAATTGAAGCTAAGTCAGAAACTCGTTTGGTATCAAGATCAAGACCAATCACCAACAGAGAGACTACCAAGATGGCAGCTAGTGAAGCTGGAAATGCTCCTGTTAATTTAGGGAGAAAATGGATGATAGACATAGTGAGTAGAATCAGCCCACCCATCAAGATTAAAGGATCACCAACCATCCAAGATATATCGCCATCAGGTAACTCAACTTGAAAGTGCTGAAGCTGCGCTAAGAATATAACAATCGCCAATCCATTAACAAAACCGAGCATAACTGGATGGGGGACTATGCGAATATATTTGCCTAAACGCATAATGCCAGCACTAATCTGTAACACTCCAGTCAAAACTACTGCCGCAAACAGATACTCCACTCCATGTTGCGCTACTAGCGATACCATCACTACAGCCATCGCACCCGTAGCACCAGAGATCATACCTGGACGCCCACCAAATATAGCAGCTAATAGTCCAACCATAAAGGCAGCGTATAGCCCAACTAAGGGTTCAACACCAGCCACAAAAGAGAAGGCGACCGCCTCTGGCACCAATGCCAGAGCTACGGTTAGACCAGAAAGTAGTTCATTTTGAAAACAGGCTTTACCACCACATCCAAGTTTAAACATAACTACTTTCGATCTCTACCGTCACCTTTACGCTTTTTCTTTGGAGGCTGAGTTCCACCACTATCTATCCGTTCAATATCTAACTTATGCCCAGAGACCCAAGTTTTTCTTAACGCTCTAAAAATATCTCGAGGCATACCTTGAGGTAGAACTATTGTGCTATGGTTATCGTAAATTTCAACTTTACCTATATCCTCCACAAACAGACCTGCCTCATTGGATACCGCTTCAACAATTTTATCTGCTTTGATATTATGTTCATTGCCTACAGCTATACGAAAGCGCTCTAAACCTGGAGCAAGCTTCTCTACTTTTCTCTCTGGAGATTTCCGTTTACTACTATCATCTCTTTTATCCTGTGTGCGCTCACCTTTTCTATGGCTATCACCGCGTTTATTGCGCCCGTCGCGTTGATTACGATCACCTCGTTGATTACGCTCACCTCGCTCACGCCCATTACCTCTTCCTCTATCAGATCTATCAGCTCTATCTTCTCGACTGTTTCTCTTTTTTGACTTATCCTGTTTTAACAACAGAGGTCTATCACCTTGCGCTAGAGACGCTAGAGCCGCAGCTATATCAATAACTGAAATATCATTATCACTTTGATACTCTTCCACAACCTTACGATAGAAGTTCAACCCTTCACTCTTGGTCTCATCAACATCAGAGAGATCAAGCTGAAGTAGGGTATCACTAATCTGCTGCTTAAAACGGCTGACACGGTACTTATTAATAACCTCATAAGATGGAAGCTTCATCTCTTCAATCTTCTGCTTAGTAGCCTTTTCAATAGCGTAGAGCATTCTCTTCTCGCGTGGAGCAACGAACAGAATAGCATCTCCTTTTCGTCCTGCACGCCCAGTACGCCCAATACGGTGGATATATGATTCAGTATCATAAGATATATCATAATTTATAACATGACTAATTCGTGGCACATCAAGCCCACGAGCTGCGACATCAGTTGCAACTAACACATCTAAACTACCATTTTTCAACTTATTTACTGTCTGCTCTCGAGCTTTTTGCGTAATATCACCATTCAATGGAGCCGCAGCAAAGCCTCTCGCTAACAATTTATCTGCAAGCTCAGTAGTGGCTATTTTAGTTCTCGCAAATATGATAATTCCATCAGTCTCCTCCACCTCTAAGATTCTAGTCAGAGCCTCCAACTTATGCAAGCCACTCACCATCCAGAAGCGTTGGCGCACGCTCTTTACCGTTGCAGTTTCACCTTTAATGCTTACTAATTCAGGTTTATTCAGATAGCGTTGAGCTATTTTACTAATCTGTTTAGGCATAGTTGCCGAAAATAGAGCTGTTTGGTGATCTTTAGGAAGTTGTTCAAGCACCCACTCTACATCATCGATAAAACCCATCCGTAACATCTCATCAGCTTCATCCAGAACTATAGCTTGCAGTGATGTAAGGTTAAGACTTTTACGCCGCATATGATCCATAACTCGCCCAGGAGTTCCGACCACAACATGCACACCTCTATCTAAAGCGCGTAACTGTTGACGATAATCTTGTCCACCATAAATTGGAACAACTCTAAACCCTTTCATTTTACTAGCGTAGTTCTGAAATGCTTCAGAAACTTGAATAGCCAACTCGCGAGTTGGGGCTAATACTAACAATTGTGGATTTTTAACTTTCAGATCTAAACGGGAGAGAAGTGGTAGAGCAAAAGCTGCTGTCTTGCCTGTACCAGTTTGTGCTTGCCCTAGAATATCACGCCCCGCCAAGATCGGCGGGATTGCCGCCGCCTGAATTGGAGAGGGAGACTCATATCCAAGCTCATTAATTTTATTGACTAGTGCAGGAATTAACCCCAGCTCGTCAAACGCTGCTATTTTTTCGTTACTATTTGATTTCATCTGCGTATATTAACACAGATTAATGTACTAAAGAACATAACTATTCAGCTAACCCCTAAAATCCACCATCTCTGCGTAGCACGCATAAAATCTTACTGGTGCAGTTATGCAGAAAAATGGCGGTATGTGAAACAGAAATATCAGCTAAAAATTAGTGTACCAGAGGAGAAGAGGTGTTAAATCTGATAACATAGGCGCAAGTGATAACATTTTAATAGGAGAAAGTAATGAAAGAAACGGCAGAACAGCAGAAA
>JABHVM010000078.1 GCA_018658305.1 Thiotrichales bacterium
GGGTCAGAGTGTGATTTATTTAATATTTTCTTTGCCCCCTGCTTTTCTACTGCTCAGTTCTAACCCAAAAGTCAGAACATTTTTTTTAGTAAAGGCAATACAGTTGCAGCTATTACTACACCAAGCATCCATTTAACGAGTATCATACCTGTTTTGGTTGCAAGTTGGGTTTCTAGTTTTTCTGTATATGCTAAAGTATCAAATATGATTATTGTAATGGTCACGATTGTAACATAAAGCTATAGATTAAATCAGAATTAAAGGTTGCAGAATTAAAGGTTACTTATTTTGCATTGATGCTCTACTTTAAGAGAGTTGCAGCTGAAACTATATCCTGCTACGCTCTATACATAAAGAGATAAAAGAGATAGATATAGATAACATTGGAGTATAGAGTATGCCGGATAAGAGTGTGGTAAAACAGTCGACTAATCAATTTAATAAGGTTGAAGCAGAAAAAAGATACACTGTATTAGTTGAGTGCTGGAAGTGATAAGAATGCAAACGAAAGGGTGTGAGAGTGTTGCTAAGATCAAACAAGATTTAAACTTCAATGAAAATCTGCTTGGAGAAGATCTAAAGTTTAAAACCACTTGGGGGCTGTTCAGTCCACGAGCGATTGATGAGGGAACTCAACTTATGCTTTCACATATAGATAAGAGCTGCAATATTGGTGATAGTGAAACTATATTAGATATTGGGTGTGGTTATGGACCTCTCGGTTTAGCACTAGGGAAGCGAGCCTTTAATGGTAGGGTTCATCTAGTGGATAGAGACTATATTGCAGTCGAGTATGCACAGCGCAATGCGGAAATTAATTCGCTTAATAACTGTAGAGCCTATCTATCAAATGGATTGAGCGAAGTTCCAAAAGATATTATGTTTGATACTGTTGTCTCTAATATACCCGCTAAAGTTGGACGAGAGATGTTGACCATTCTCCTCTGTGACACCTACGCACAACTCAAACCAGGAGGGCAGATGGTGGTGGTTACTATAAATGGTCTGCGAGATTTTATTAAAAATAACTTTAAGCATGTTTTCGGTAACTATAAAAAGTTGAAGCAGGGTAAAAGTTATACTGTTGCCCGAGCAATAAAAGAGTAAAATTAGCTGCTATGGCGATGACTGACTACATTACAACCTTTAGCTCTGCAATGCGTAACCGTTTTGGTGAGCGAGTGCATAAAGTAGCGATTGATGCAGGTTTTACCTGTCCTAATATAGATGGCTCCAAAGGGCGTGGTGGTTGTACTTTCTGCAATAATGTTTCGTTTAGTCCGCATGGGAGAGAGTCTCGTGGCGTGGCAGAACAGATAGAGTCTGGACGCAAGGTTATTCGCAAGCGTACTGGAGCTATGAAGTATATAGCTTACTTTCAAGCGTACACCAACACTTACGCAGATCCAGTAGCTCTGGATAAGATGTATCGAGAAGCTTTAGCTGAACCAGATGTGGTCGGACTCTCTATTGGGACTCGTCCTGACTGTGTGCCAGATGCGGTTTTAGACCTACTTGCAGGGTATCGTGATGAGGGGTATGAGATCTGGTTGGAGCTCGGTCTGCAATCATCTTTTGACGAAACTTTAGATAAAGTTAACCGTCTTCACTATTTTCATGAATATGAGCAGGCTGTAGCGGGAGCTCAACAGAGAGAGCTTCAACTCTGCACTCATCTCATTGCAGGGCTTCCAGGCGAGGGGGCTGCCCACTATAGCGAAACGATGGATAGAGTTCTGGAGCTTGGTACGGATGGATTTAAGTTTCATCCTCTCCATGTAGTTAAGGGGACGATGTTGGCTAATGAGTGGAGACGGGGGGAGTTTACTCCGATGATGCAGCAGGAGTATGTTGAAGTTGTTGCTAATTGGATTGATCAGGCACCGACCGAAATGGTCTACCATAGATTAACTGCCACAGCATCGGAAGATATTTTATTGACTCCAGCTTGGTGTAGTAAAAAATGGAAGGTGTTAAATGCCATTGAGAAGGAGTTGGCGTGGCGTAGAGTAAAGCGACAGCAAGCAGCAATGGGGTTTGCCTCAATGTTAGTAGACAGAAGTTGTGGAAGTGAGGTGCGTGTAGCATGAATGCAAAGTTAAATATTGGGAAGATGGATGTTATAGTAATTGGTGGCGGTGCGGCAGGCTTAAGTTTCGGATGCTCTTTAGCTAACACTAAACTCCGAGTTCTTATCTTGGAGCGGCAAGGATTAGAGTCTATAAGCAATCCACAAATGGATGGACGAGACTTTGCTAATACTCATCTCTCAAAAAAAGTTATGCAAAAATTGGGGGTGTGGGAGAGAATTCCAAAAGAGGAGATCGCGCTGTTACGAGAAGCTAAGGTGGTGGATGGGGATTCAGACTATGCACTCCAGTTTGATGCAAGCAGTAAGCAAGCAACAGAGCTCGGTTATCTGATCTCTAACCATATTATCCGCAAGGCACTATATGATCAATTAGTGGGGGCAGAGAATGTAGATATCCTTACTGAGGTTGAAGTTAGTGGGCTAGAGAGTAATCAGAGCGGCGCAACTGTTACTCTCTCTACAGGTGAGAAGATTGGCGCAGAGATGGTGGTCTCGGCGGATAGTCGCTTCTCTGCAACTCGTAAGATGATGGGGATCTCCGCAGAGATGTTTGATTTTGGGAGGACAGCGATTGTCTGTCGTGTTACCCATGAGAAGCCACACCATGAAACTGCTTTTGAGTGTTTTCGTTATGGACGAACTTTAGCTCTACTTCCGCTTAATGGTAAACGAGGATCTGTAGTGATCACTGTTCCATCTAACCAAGCACAACGCTACCTTGAAATGAGTGTTGATGAGTTTAATCGGGAGGTGGAGGAGGGGTTGGCTGGAGAGTTTGGAAAGGTGGAGTTAGAGAGTGAGCGTTTCTCCTATCCTCTAGTTGCGGTGCATGCTAATCGCTTTGTAGGAGAACGCTATGCACTATTAGGTGATGCGGCGGTAGGTATGCACCCAGTTACAGCGCATGGCTTTAATCTTGGACTGCGCGGACAGGATAGTTTGAGTTTTGAGATGATAAAGGCTCTGGAACGAGGTGAGCCACTCTATAGTAAAAAAGCCTTAGAAAATTATGAGCGGAAGCAGATGATCGCAAGCCGTCCTATTTATCATGGTACTAATGCGATAGTGCGCCTATTTACTAGTGATAATGAGTCTGCAAAACTGTTGCGTAAAGCGGCTCTCCGTTTTGGTAATAACTTTCCACCAGTACAGTGGGCTATTATTCACAAACTAACAGAGATAGGCGGAATCAGTGGGTTTGCAACTCCAAAATTAGATAAGGTTAAAGAGTCAGTTGGAGGTATCTTTGGTAGAGAGTTGAAGATGCCAAAGTTTGATCTATCAAATTTAAAGATCTCAAACTTGAAAATACCAAAATACTCAACTAGGTAGAGGTTGATATATAGAGACTATAGAGAATTAAATTATTTGCCCCAACGCTTAAAGCGTTTTTTACAATACTTAAGTAGAGATTTGTAGTTAGTAAAGTGAAGCTTAAAGTTATCCTCAGCTGGTTCATCATACTCACACCAATCATTATCATATTCACGGCAGATGGTGGGGCGTTCATCATATATAGCGCAGCCACCACCAGCTAAGATAAAGTTACAGCTATTATTGATTATTAGAAACCAACCGTCCTCATCTTTGTAGATCTCAATGTCGCGGTGGGCAATCTGCCAAAGTAGAGTCTGGAAATCACTTTTCTTGCGTGGAGTATCGATCTGTTGAGTAAAGTAACTACAGCACTTACTCCCTTTGCAGAAGCTACATTTATTTTCAGCAGTCATCTCTACTGTTACAGACTCTATTTTTGTAGACATTAATTTGTATATATTTGAATATTTAGATAAGTGAAGTGATTTTAGGTGAGTAGTTAGCGATTAACTGTTCGAGTATATTTTACCTTATTGTTGGGCAAGCTGGTTGCCATAACTTATTAACTCATCTAGTAGCTTAATTTTATCACTGTTGCCAGTATGCTCTTCTTTGAGTTGGATAATTTTAGAGCAGTACTCTTCATAATAGGTTGAACCACCGCCATCCTTGTCTAGAATGCGGTGCTGGCAGAAACGATCCCACTTTAACTGCTCGTCTTCATTTAGTGATTCAGGCCAGTTGCGAGCACGATAGCGAAACAGCATTGTCTCTAATCTTGGATCTTCAAAGTGAAAACTTTTTAACGCCAGCTCTGCTGGAGATAGTGTATGGATATGGTTCATAATTCCTCTATCACTGCTGCTAAAGAAATTCCCGCTATAGATCATTTTATCAGGATCGTTCTCCGCTGGAAACTCTCTTAAGTTGTGAACCTTAACTACCTTTTCAGCTAGATATGGAGAGTTTTTTAGCTCCTCTGCATGGGCTAGTTGCTGCTTTAGATCTACTCCTAAACGCTCTTGCACTTCAAGGCTTAAAGTGTTGAGAGGCGCAACTACTGGACACTTATTGAGATGAATACTTTTAAGTGGAATCCGAGATACTCCATCTGGAAGGTCACTACTTTTGACAAAGAGGCGCGCATGAATATCTTCTATAGATAGAGTTAGAAGTGGGGTAGGGTCTTCAAGCAGATCGTATACAATAACTGCATTCGGGTTGGTTGGGTGTCGTGCAACTGGATAGATAATGGCAAGGTTGCTGCGTTGCGATGAAAACATTGAGGAGATATGGATAAGTGGAGTTGGGTTCTGGAGGTTAAGCATCTTCTCCACCTCCTGCTTCTTACTATTAGTTAGAATAAAGTCATAAAGTTTTGGTTGTTTATCTTTTATCAATTTTGCCATAGCAATGGTTGCATACACATCCGAGAGTGCATCATGCGCATCTCCATGCTCTATACCATTTGCAACTGTTAGATGCTCTAAACGCATACTGGGTTTACCATCATCATACATCGGCCACTCTATACCATCTGGGCGTAACGCTCGTGCAGTGCGCACGAGGTCGATAATATCCCAGCGAGAGTTGCCATTTTTATACTCTCTTTCATAAGGGTCATATAAGTTGCGATAGAGTGTATTGCGGGTCGCTTCATCATCAAAGCGGATGGAGTTGTAACCGACACTGCACGAATTAGGAACCATCATCTCATCACGAATCTGTTGAATAAATTCAACTTCAGTTACTCCTCTCTCTAGGGCTATCTGTGGAGAGATTCCAGTAACCATACACGCCTCTGGCTGTGGAAGAAAATCACGAGCAGGCTTTGAGTAGACCATAAGCGGTTCACCCACAATATTTAGATCAAGATCAGTACGAATACCAGCAAATTGAACGGGACGGTCGCTACGAGGATCAGTTCCAAAAGTTTCATAGTCGTGCCAGTAGAACGATTTTGTACTGTTATTAATCTTGCGATTCATCTAGCCTCCTAGCATTTAATTGGCTGAATCCAAGTTCAAATTCAGGGTTTGAATTCAGGAATAAATATATATGGATAAAAAATGAAAGTATAGTCTCTTCATCACTATAAAGATAGACATTAAAATAGCCGCTCTGATATAATACATCGGTTTTAAATGCCGCGGTGATGGAACTGGTAGACATATGAGACTTAAAATCTCAGGATCGAAAGATCGTGCGGGTTCGACCCCCGCCCGCGGTAGTAAACAGAGACAATATTCAATGATAAGATTTCGGAGAGAGAGTTTTGAACAAAAGTTTTTTATTAACTATAGCTCTACTGGTACCTCTATCATTTAGTGGCATAGCCGCAGCTTCTGAAAGTCTTCATGACTCTGTAGTAAGAGATGATCTTTCTCAAGTTAAAGATCTTCTTGAAAATGGAGCAGATCTAAATAAGAGAAACAGATATGAAGAGCTTCCGCTTCACTTAGCTCGCTCTACAGAGATGATGGTGTTGCTGATAGAGAGAGGAGCAGAGATTAATATCGAGAACCATTTTGGTGACTCTCCATTAATGCAGTCAGTGTTTAGAGGTAACCATGAGGTAACATCTCTTCTGTTAAAGCATGGAGCTGAGGTTAACCATAAAAATAGATTTGGCGATACTCCTCTTAGAGAGGCAGTTAATCGAGATCTATTGAGAATGGCAAATATTTTAATTACTGCTGGTGCTGAGATAGATTATCAGGGGAAGCAAGGTGATACTGTTCTCCATACAGCTGTACGACGCGGTAACCCTGCTATGGTGAGAATGTTACTAGAGACAGGAGCGAGAACCGATATTAAAAATGATGACGGTCGTATTCCAAAAGAGCTTGCGGTTGGGCGCAAGATGGTTGGAGTTTTAGATTAAATGTGGAGAATATGGGCACTGATGGCGATTGCTGTTGTGCTAGTAGTTATACTTGCGCGGTTGCGCAAAAGGTAACGGCATATATTTGTACGGAGACATTGGCGCCATTGGTGCCATTATTGGTAGTGGAGGGAGAGGAGCAGGGAAAGAGCGGCGATTAGAGGAGTGCCGTGGAGCTGGGGCTCTTGGCGCAGGTGCTCTTGTTCTATATGTAGGTGTTGCTCTATATATGGGTCTCGATGTTGGTCTTGGTTGAACTCTTGTCGGAGCTCTTCTTGGTACTACTACTGGAGCTGCTTTAGTATATACATTTTTTCCAGACTCGACACTCATCCCAAAATTTTTCTCAGCGCCGTCAACTGCGGATCTACTAAAGTCTAGAGTCTCTCCAGGACCTTCATCAGGATCATTTATAGGTGACTCCTCTAGCCCCCATGCGGCAGCAAGATCATCCCCACTTCCCCAAGGTCCAAGCCATTGTGCCTGTACTACGCTTTGAGTAGTTAGGGTGAACAGAAGAACTCCAGTAGCTCTATACCAATTGACCTTACTAATATTCATATCTTATTATCTCAGTTTTTATCATAATATTTGTCTTAATCTTCGTCTTAAATTTTACTAAACAGTTAAGTTTTCAATGCTTAACCATTTAACTCTGTTAGTCATATTCGCCAAGACTATTTTGGCGAATAAGAGTCTCTAAGGTGCGCATATATTCTCCACCATTTTCAGCATAACGCTTGAGACCGTTCAGCATAAATGTTCCAGATGGTGTAAGTAATTTTTCGCGCTGTTCATAACGCAAACTGCGTAACTCTTCAAATGCTGTTCCAGTATTTAATATATGGATATACTTCTCAATCGCACTATCTATATCTGTATATGCCTCAACTTCATGGCTGTCACCATCCGTCCGTTTTTTGGGAACTATGCCACATCCTGGAGTGAAACACCAGATCCCGAAGTAGTTATTTCCCTGTTTGGCAAAACGAGAAGTACCCCACGAAGACTCTAAAGCGGCCTGTGCCAATAGTAAGGAGAGTGGTATTGTGTCTGTGCGGATTAGTAGTTTATCCCACTCTATATCTGTGTCAGAGTCAAAGCTATTTACTTTGCGCAACTTAGCGAGGCGTAATACCCACTGTTGTTCACTATCACTTAATACTTCACCAGAGCGGTGGCGTAGATATAGACTTATAAGTACTGTACGCTCTTTGCGAATGCGATGCAGGATAGGGTTTGCTTTTGAATTTATATAGTTTATAAAAACTCTTTTCCGCTCTTTTCGATCTTCAATGTTTACAAAGTCAGGAGTGCCGCTAAATTCTGGATTTAGATTCCCCTTAGCTTCAGCGTACGAAATTATCGCCTCAGAAGATGTGGTAAAGAGAGATGAAGATATTGCGACTGTTATAGATAACAGTAAAGTTAGTTTAGTGTTCATTCTATGGCCTCCAAAATTATTGACTCGAGCATGTTTTCAACTTCAAGCAGTACAGAGCGTGATTTTTTAGATCCTATAGCAGAGAGCTGTAGGTATGAGATGTTTACAATATCTGGGGATGCGGTTGTGGTGTAGATTGCGATAGAGTAGGGGCAGAAGATGACATTAGCAGGATCAGCATTAGTCATTTTACGAGATAGTTTTGCACTACAAAACTCAATAATCTCAGAGCGCATAAAAACACTAGTTGAGATACTTTTATTACTAGCCTCACTATTCTGACTATCATCAGAGGAGAATTTATTCATCTGCTCTTTAGCTATATCTATAATGCTTGTAGTGGTTGTGTGAACTTTGTCTCTCATATCTTTACGCACTACTGCTTGAACCGCACTCTTCACTTTAGTTGCTAGATCTTTTCCAGTGCGCTGCAACATTCTAGAGACATTGGAGCGGTGGGCAACGACTAACCCCTGATTAGTTATTCCCTCCTCTATATACTCTTTGATGGTGTCAAAGTCTTCTTCAATCGTATAGTGTACCCAGAGCCCATTCTCTGTCTCTACTTTACCACTATAAGCCTTTAGTGTAGTTGTTACTAAAGCAGTAGTAACTACTGCGGTAACTATTATTGATTTAATAACTCCTGTGTTCATAAGCCGCTCCTCTTATCTCTACTATTCTCTATTATTTGCCCACTTAGTAGGTTTAGTCCAACTGTTATATGTTTTATAACTCTCATTGTAACTGTTTTATATAGAGCAGTGTGGTTAAATAGTCAGTAATGAATATTTTTATACGCTTGCTAATCTTGATGCTGCTGGTGACAGGATGTAGTACTAAATTTGATAAAGATAATATCTGCTCTATATATGATGCTAACCCAGGGTGGGAGGATACTATGGGTTTGGTTGAAGAGAAGTGGGGGGTATCTGCAGAGCTACTGATGGCGGTGGCTCGTTATGAGTCAAGTTTTGAAGCTGAGGCTCGTTCACCACGCAGGCGTTATTTTGGTTTTATTCCAGGAAAGAGAATATCTACAGCATACGGATATTCGCAAGCACTTGACTCAACTTGGCAGGAGTATATAGAGCGCACTAATAGCGATGGTGCGGATCGAAACTCTTTTGAGGATGCACTAAACTTTATCGGCTGGTATATGCGTAGAGCTAATCGTAGTTTAAATATCCCTCTTAGCGATGGTTATAAACTATATTTGGTATACCATGAGGGGCATCGTGGCTTTTTAAGCGGTAGGTACAAGAGTAGCCCTAAGTTAATGTTGGTGGCACATAAGGTGGAGTCTATGCGGCGCATCTATAGAAAGCAACTAAATAGGTGTCGCCCTAACTGATACCCTCAAGATCCCCATCCATGTGTGCTTCAGTTAGTTCATCTAATCCACCGATGTAGTCATCTCCTAAGAATATCTGCGGAACTGTTCGTGCATTATCGGTGCGTTTTAACATCTCTTTTAGCCCCTTCTGCGATTGGTCTACTCGTACCTCTATATACTCAATTCCCCACTTAGTTAGTAGTTGTTTCGACTTGTCGCAACGAGGACAGGTTCCAGTACTATATATCTTTATCTTTCTTGCCATGATTGATTCTCTTAATTAATTCTCTAAAAAATATTTTATGAAATGGTGTTAATGCTGTATTGTACCTCAATTAAATCGTTGCAGTGAGCAGAGGAAAAATTGATGAAAGAGATTGAGACTACATATCTAAAAAATTACAGAGCTCCAACCTACCTTATTCCAGAGGTGATGATATTTTTTAATATTGCGAAAGATGCGACTCAGGTTAAGGCGAGTCTGACTGTAGTGAGAGATAGTGCACCGCAATCTGATGCGAAAGAGCAAGCTGTTCCGTTTATTTTAAATGGCGGAGATCAGGAGTTGGTGTCGTTATCTATTGATGGAGTAAGGCTGCAGGAGGATAGTTACTGTAGAGATAAAGCGGGGATAGCTATTTTTAACCCTCCTGCAGAGTTCACTCTCCAGATGGAGACAAAGCTATATCCTGCTAAAAATACAGAGTTAGAGGGGTTGTATCAATCTGGTCCAATATTCTGTACTCAATGTGAGGCAGAGGGGTTCCGTAAAATAATATTCTTTCCTGATCGTCCAGATATTATGGCTAAGTTTACAGTCACTATTGCGGCTGATCCAAAGCTATGTCCAGTGTTACTCTCTAACGGTAATCCAACTAAGCAAGGCGGATATCCAGATGGCCGTCACTGGGTAATATGGGAAGATCCATTTCCTAAGCCAGCTTATCTATTTGCACTAGTTGCAGGAGAGCTCTCGGTTATCCAAGATCAGTTTACAACTGCATCTGGTCGAGATGTAACGCTCCAAATCTATACTGAAAAACATAATATAGATAAATGTTCTCATGCAATGGAGTCTTTAAAACGAGCTATGCTCTGGGATGAGGAGGTCTATGGAAGAGAGTATGATCTTGATCTCTTTAATATAGTAGTAGTAGATGACTTTAATATGGGGGCGATGGAGAATAAAGGGTTAAATATATTCAACTCTAAATTTATTCTTGCCAAGCCTGAAACTGCAACAGATAGTGACTATATAAATATTGAAGCAGTAGTTGGACATGAATATTTTCACAACTGGACAGGAAATAGAATTACCTGTCGTGACTGGTTTCAACTTAGTTTAAAAGAGGGGTTAACCGTATTTAGGGATCAAGAGTTCACCGCAGACCATAATGCGCGCGCAGTGAAACGGATTCAGGATGTGCGTATGCTGCGTAGCGCACAGTTTGCAGAAGATGGAGGCGCAATGTCGCACCCTGTGCGTCCAGAGCAGTATGTTGAGATAAGCAACTTCTATACTGTAACAATCTACGAAAAAGGGGCTGAAGTGGTGCGGATGCAGCATACTCTACTTGGAGCAGAGCTCTATAGAGAAGGGATGGATCTCTACTTTAAGCGGCATGATGGGGAGGCGGTGACGGTAGAAGATTTTGTCTCTTGTATGGAGGAGGTTTCTGGTAGAGATATGGGGCAGTTTATGAGCTGGTACAAACAGAGAGGAACTCCAGAGCTCAATGCACAGTGGAGTTATAACCGGCAAGATGGAACTCTTAATTTAACTCTAGAGCAGACTCCACCATCAGCACTTAATAGTGAGGAGAAAGCTAATTGGCAACCGCACCATATTCCAGTAATGGTTGGATTGCTCTCGCAGAGTGGAGGTGATGATATTCTAATTGGAGGTGATAAGTCAAAGAGTCAACTCCTAGAGCTGACAGATAGCAAGCAAGAGTTTATCCTTAAAGTTAGTGATATTTCTGAGGTTGATGGAGGAGTAATTCCATCTATTTTAAGAGGATTTTCAGCTCCGCTCTTACTGACAACCGCGCACAGTGTTGAGGAGCGACTATTTATAATGGCTCATGATAGCGACTCATTCAATCGTTGGGAGGCTGGGCAACAAGTAGCTGAAGATATGCTTCTCTCTGGAAAAGTTAGTGAGGAGTGGTTGAGTGCTATCGGAAAAGTTATTGAGAGTGCACTGTATGATCCGGCACTAGCTACCGAGATGTTAACTCTTCCATCTGAGAAGTGGTTGGCAGAGAAGATGAAGGTTGTTGATGTAGAGGCTATTCACGCTATTCGTGAACAGGCAATTTCAGCATTAGTAGAGCGTTATCGGGAGCAGTTGTTGAGTATATATCAGCAGCCTGTAAATATAGCAGCAGAGCGCACTTTACATAATCATATACTTTTAATCTTAATGCGTTTAGAACAGCCTGAGGAGATTGTAAAGTTGGCACTTGCACAATTTAATAGTGCCGAAAATATGAGTGATGAAATTGCTGCTCTTGCGGCACTTGAGAAAGTGGAATCTGTAGAGCGCGAGAATGTATTGGCACAGTTCTATAAAAAATGGAGAGCTGAGAGGTTAGTGATAGATAAGTGGTTTGCACTGCAAGCTGGCTCACAGCTTCCAGCAACAGTTAAGAGAGTGAAAGATCTACTGGAGCACACCGATTTTGCAATCTCTAATCCTAACCGTGTCCGTTCGCTAGTAGGAGTATTTACCCAAGCAAATCCCCTCCATTTTCATACTGCAGATGGGGAAGGGTACCGCTTTCTTGCAGATCAAGTACTGCGTTTAGATCCTCTTAATCCACAAGTTGCCGCACGAATGGTTGGTGGTTTTAATCAATGGAAAAGGTATGATGAAAGTCGCCAACACTTGATGAGAGAGCAGTTAGAGAGGATTATAGTGACTAATGGTATCTCTAAAGATGTTTCAGAAATTGTGAATCGAGCTCTTA
>JABHVM010000079.1 GCA_018658305.1 Thiotrichales bacterium
ATTCCTCCTTGCCTACATTGTGAATAATTTAATTGTTAATTAATTTGTGATTAGGCTATCAATCCATAAGGGGATTTTTAAGATGAGACATTATGAAGTTGTAGTTATGATTCACCCAGATCAAAGTGATCAGGTGGAGAGTATGGTGGAACGATATCGTTCTATTGTTGAAGAAGATGGTGGTTCTATCCATCGTCTAGAAGATTGGGGTCGCCGTCAGTTGGCTTACTCAATTAATAAAATGCATAAAGCACACTATATTCTAATGAATATTGAGTGTACAATTCCAGCTCTTAAAGAGTTGACTGATCTCTTTAAGTTTAATGATGCGGTAATTCGTAACCAAGTGATTAGTATGAAGAGTGCTGCAGAGGGTGACTCAGCTATGAAGTTGGCGATTGAGAAAGAGTCTAGTCGCAGAGATCGTGATGATTCTCGTAGTCGTTATGACGAAAATTCAAAACAGAGTTCAGAGTCCTCAACTAAAGAGAGCCCTTCAGCTGACAAAGAAGCTCCCGCAGATGATAAAAAGAACAGTTCTGAAGAGACAGCGACAGTAGAGTCTGAGGCTTAACTCCTCTCTCTACTTATATATTACATATTAATTACGAATTTATAGGCGAACCAAATTATGGCACGTTATTTTAGAAGAAGAAAATTTTGTCGATTCAGCATGAAAGATGCTCCAGCAATTGACTATAAAGATATTGAACTATTAAAAGATTTTATTTCAGAGACTGGGGCTATCATCCCATCTAGAATCACTGGAACTAAGTCTCGTTATCAGCGTCAACTAGCAACTGAAGTTAAGCGCGCGCGCTTTCTTTCACTGCTTCCATATTCAGACGCACACGATAGATAGAGTGCTCTCAACGGAGCGAGTTAATATAGTGAGTTTATGTTGCGCGCTCTAGCTGAGTTTGTAATGCGAAGTCGTCTCCATGCTATGGGGATGACCGCATTCTTGACCTTCACCACGCTGGTGTTGCCTCCAGTCGGTTATTTGGTAGGCGCAGTTATTGCGTTAGTAACCCTTATTCATGGTGGACGAGATGGGCTGATAACCTTAGTTGGGGGGCTAGCTTTAGCGGTTGTGGTTAACCAGTTTACTGGTGGTAGCGCAATAACGCTAGTTGTGTTGGCACTATTTTGGTTGCCAGTATGGTTGCTAGCTTTAGTGTTAAAATCTGTTGGTTCACTGCGTATCGTGTTCCAGATGGCGGCACTGTTTGGAGTTGTATTGCTCTTCCTCTTCTATATGCTGATTGAGGGCAATCCATCTATCTGGTGGCAGGGTGTTACGCAAGAGCTATTCATGGCATCTGCTGAGCTAGGTGAAGAGGTGTTGTTAGATGAGCGTCTAGCGAAAGTGTTGACAGGAATTTTAGCTGCTGGTTTCTTCTTAGGGTTAGTGGTTATGCTCTTGATAGGACGCGGTTGGCAGGCAATGCTCTACAATCCAGGAGGATTGAAAGAGGAGTTTTTAGCACTACAGCTGGGCAAGAATTCAGTACTATTAGGGTTGGTTGTAATGTTACCAAGTATGTTAATGGGAGATGGAGTTCCAAGTATGGTTCCAGACCTTATGCAGATCTGGATGACTCTGTTTATGTTACAAGGATTAGCTGTTGCGCATGCGGTGGTGCATATAAAGCTATCTCCTAAAGATGGCTCTACTAAGGCTGGTACTACTAAAGGGTGGGTTATTACGCTCTATATGTTAACTCTTTTAACTCCTTTAGGTTTTATAGTGACAATGGTTGGAGTTACCGATGCTTGGGTAGACTACAGATCAAGATTTAATAAAATGGCTTAACTCTCTGCCATCTATTAAAGAGAGTAATTTGATAAAAAAGGAAATGAAAAATGGATGTAATCTTGCTAGAAAAAGTGGCTAACCTGGGCGATCTCGGGGACAAGGTTTCAGTAAAACCTGGATATGCACGCAACTTCCTTGTCCCACATGGCAAGGCTAAAACTGCAACTCCAGAGAATTTGAAAGAATTTGAAGAGCGTCGTGCAGATCTTGAGAAGGCAGCTGCAGAGCAACTGACTGTAGCACAAGATCGTGCAGATAAGATGGCGGCAATTAAACTAGAGATCGCACATCAATCTGGTGAGGAGGGCAAGCTATTTGGCTCTGTTACTGGTTCAGATATTGCGCAAGCGATAACAGATGGTGGAGTAAATGTTACTAAAAGTGAAGTTCGTCTCCCTGATGGACCACTTCATACTCTTGGTGATCATGCTGTTACTATTCAACTTCACACCGATGTTAGTTGTGAGGTTAATGTTGTAGTAGTTGCTGAGGACTAAGTTTTTTAAGTGACAACATCTCAACTGACCCTCCCACCTCAAAATATTGAGGCTGAGCAATCCGTATTGGGAGGGTTGATGTTGGATAACAATAGCTGGGATCTGGTAGCTGATCGAGTAGTGGAAGAGGACTTCTACCGCGGTGATCATAGACTGATCTTTCGCTCTATAGCGAGTTTAGCTGAAGATAACAAGCCATTTGATGTGATTACTCTCTCCGAATGGTTAGAGAGTAATAATGAGATAGAAAATGTAGGCGGTCTTGCCTATTTAGGCACTCTTGCCAAAAACACCCCAACTGCTGCAAATATAGCCCACTATGCAGATATAGTGCGTGAGCGTTCTGTGCTTCGCAGCCTAATTAGTGCCTCAAATAATATAGCTGGTTCTGCGTTTAATACAGAAGGTCGTAAAGTCGCTGAAATTTTAGATAGTGCTGAGCAGGAGATATTTAAAATAGCCGAGCAGGGCAGTAGAAATCAAAAGGGCTTCGAAGATATGAAAACTCTACTGGCTCGTGCAGTAGATAAGATAGATATGTTGTTCAACTCTGAAGCAGGAGCGGTCACTGGTATAGCTACTGGCTTTACTGAGTTTGACAAGATAACCACAGGACTCCAAAACTCAGACCTTATTATTATTGCTGGAAGACCTGCTATGGGTAAAACTTCTTTTGCGATGAATATTGCTGAGCATGCTGCAACTAAAGAGAAGAAGTCGGTTGCAGTATTTAGTATGGAGATGTCAGGAGAGCAACTTGCGACTCGTCTAATATCTTCATTGGGAAGGATTAATGCTAATAAAGTTAGAACAGGACAGTTAGATGATGATGACTGGCAATATCTTACTAAAGCTGTGAGTCAGCTTCAGGAGAGTAAGATATTTATTGATGATACTGGAGCTCTAACTCCGACAGAGCTGCGCTCTAGGGTTAGAAGAATAGCTCGTGCCAATAGTGGGCTTGATTTGGTGGTTATTGACTATCTTCAGTTAATGACTGGCTCTGGCAAAGCTGCATCTGAAAATAGGGCAACTGAAATATCAGAGATATCCCGTTCATTAAAAGCGATGGCAAAAGAGATGAATATTCCTGTAATAGCTCTCTCCCAGCTTAACCGTTCACTAGAGTCTCGTCCTAATAAACGCCCAATTATGTCAGATCTTCGAGAGTCTGGAGCAATTGAGCAGGATGCAGATATTATTGTATTCATCTATCGTGATGAAATTTATAATGAGGAGAGCCCTGATCGAGGAGTAGCTGAGATAATTTTAGGTAAACAGCGTCACGGCTCAATTGGTACAGTAAAAATTGCATTCCAGGGGGAATATACTCGCTTTGAGAATCTTGCACCAACCTATATGACTCCTCCTAATAGTTCCTACTCCAATGAGCCGTAAAATAACTGCAACAATTCACTTAGCAGCACTTCAACATAACCTTGCTCAAATCAAGGGTCATCTTCAATCAGCAACCAAAATAGTAGCAGTTATAAAAGCTGATGGCTATGGGCATGGTTTACTCCGAGTGGCTCGCGCACTCTATAAGGCAGATATGTTTGCGGTTGGGTGTCTAGATGAAGCGGCTGAGTTGAGGTCTAATGCGATAGATAAGCCTACTCTGTTGCTGGAGGGTTTTGAGGGAGAGAGTGAGTTACGGGCAATTTCAGATCTAAAGCTTGATACTGTGATCCATTCAGAAGAGCAGTGGGGGCTACTACAGAGCATAGTGTTACAGAAAAAAATATCTATATGGCTTAAAGTAGATACAGGAATGAGTAGACTCGGTTTTTCACCAACCAGAGCAGAGCAGATTTTACCAGTACTTGAGAGTCACCCATCTATAGATAGAGTGGTGCTGATCTCACACTTTGCCAATGCTAATGATCCAACGCACTCTTTGAATGGTGAACAGCAGCAGAGGTTTGAACAGTGCTGTCACACAATACCTGAGCGCAGTTTAGCTAACTCGGCAGCAACCATCTTAAATAACTCTGCGCACTATCAGTTTGTGCGTCCAGGTATAGCTCTCTACGGAAGTTCTCCCCTGCTTAATCAGGGCGAAGCTGGCTATGATTTGAGACCAGCAATGACTCTTCAAGCCCCACTTATTGCAGTTAAAAAAATTGCACAAGGAGAGAGTGTTGGATATGGATCTAACTGGCAAGCTCCAGAAGGCGCAGTAGTTGGTGTGGTTGCAATTGGCTATGGGCATGGGTATCCTCGAAAACTTACAACAGGAACACCAGTTCTTATCAGAGGAGAGCGAGTAACTTTAGTTGGACGAGTATCTATGGATCTAATTACGATTGATTTAACCTCAACTCCTGCTGCTCAAGTTGGAGATATGGTTACACTCTGGGGAGAAGGTCTACCCGTTGATGAGATAGCCGCTGCTGCAGATACAATTAGCTATGAACTTCTTTGTCAGCTAACTTCAAGAGTGGTGCGTGAAGATGGCTAAAGATAAAGTAGAGTTTGTCTGCAGTGAGTGTGGAGACTCGTTTGCAAAGTGGTCAGGGCAGTGCTCATCTTGTAAGAGTTGGAACTGTATGAGTGAAGTTGAAGTTGTATCATCCTCCAGTGGTGGAGCGAGTGGTGGGCGTTTTGCAGGTTATGCTGGAGAACAGATTAAAGTTGTTGCTTTGGGAGAGGTTGAGGCGACACAAGAGTCTCAGCAATCTACTGGAATAGGTGAGGTAGATAGAGTTCTGGGTGGCGGATTAATTCAGGGATCGGTAGTGTTGATTGGTGGTGATCCTGGAATTGGTAAATCTACCCTCTTACTCCAGATTATGGCTAAATTGTCAATGAGTATGGAGGCCCTATATGTTACTGGAGAGGAGTCACTCAAACAGATTGCAATGCGTAGTAAGAGGTTGGAGGTTGACTCAGCAAAGCTTAATCTTTTAACCGAGACTCAAGCTGAAAAAATAATTGCCACTTCACAGAAGTTAAAACCAAAAGTGATGGTGGTTGACTCAATTCAGACGATCTATACAGAAGAGTTAACCTCTGCACCAGGATCTGTTGCTCAAGTGCGTGAGAGTACTGCACGATTAGTGCGTTATGCTAAACAGACAGGAACTGCAATTTTTCTGGTTGGTCATGTTACTAAAGATGGATCCTTAGCTGGACCTAGAGTTTTAGAACATATGGTTGATACAGTTCTCTATTTTGAGGGGGAGAGTGGAAGTCGTTATCGAGTAATTCGTGCTATTAAAAATCGTTTTGGCGCAGTTAATGAGCTCGGTGTGTTTGCGATGACCGAAAGTGGACTGAAAGAGATCTCTAATCCATCTGCAATCTTTTTGGCAGGACACGAAACACCAGTGGCAGGAACTGTAACCCTAGTAACCAAAGAGGGGACTCGTCCTCTATTAGTAGAGTTACAAGCTCTTGTTGATGAGAGTCACCTCTCTAACCCTAGGCGTGTTGCAGTAGGACTAGAGCAGAATAGGTTAGCAATGTTGTTAGCTGTACTGCATCGTCATTCAGGGGTCGTTACTCACGATCAAGATATATTTGTAAATGTGGTAGGAGGAGTTAAGGTAGTAGAGCCAGCAGCAGACTTGGCAATTATTCTTTCAATCATCTCAAGCCTTAAAGATCGACCAACCCCAGATGGAACAGTCGTATTCGGTGAAATAGGGTTAGTTGGTGAGGTTCGCCCCATACCTGGTGGAGAAGAGCGCTTGCGAGAAGCTGCAAAACTAGGCTTTAGTAGAGCAATTATCCCTAAGGCAAATAGACCTAAAAAAGCAATCAAAGGAATAGAGGTGATCGCAGTATCTAGACTATCTGAAGCGATCGCAGCACTATTTTAGAATCAATTTTTACGCATTAGTGGAAATATCTGAATCTGTCGTACCATACTGTCTGAGGCAGCGATAACTTCAATTGGATATCCGTTAATCATCATACTAATTCCAGGCTCTGGAATATCCTCAAGATGTTCCAAAATTAGTCCATTTACTGTTTTTGCTCCATCTTGCGGAAGATCCCACCCTATATTCTTATCTAGTTCACGGAGATTAGCATTACCATCTACGATATAGGAGCCATCTTTTTGAGGGTATACTTCTGGAATACTATCAGAAATACCTGTAGTGAACTCACCAACAATCTCCTCTAATAAGTCTTCAAGTGTAACTAATCCCTGTATATCACCATACTCATCAACTACAAGACCAACTCTTCTCTTGATCTTTTGAAACTGGAGTAACTGAATGTTGAGCGTAGTCTGCTCTGGAATAAAAACAGGGGATCGTAGAGAGTTGATCAGTGCTGTTTTACCATCGTCATCGGATATTTGAAGATGAAGTGCATCACGCATATGAAGTATGCCGAGCAGATTCTCAGCGCTATCTCTAAATACAGGAAGTCTAGTATGTTGAGAGGAGGTGAGTTGATTAATAATTTCACTCCACTCATCTTCAATATTAAGTCCTATAATTTCATGGCGAGGTACCATAATATCTTCTACCGTTACTTTCTCAAGATCAAGAATGTTGGTTAGCATAGCCTGATGTTTTTTTGGTATTAGTCCTCCAGCCTCTTTTACTACAGTACGAAGCTCTTCGTTAGAGAGTTGGTCGCTTTCAGCTCTTCCTATCTTTATCCCAATAGTATAGAGTACTAGCTTGGTGAGTTGATTTATTAGGTAGACTAACGGATAAAATATTTTAAGCAGTGGAACTAAGATAAAAGAGGCAGGGTAGGCAAATCGTTCTGGGGTGAGGGCTGCGACAGTTTTAGGGGTTACTTCAGCAAAGATTAAGATAATAAAAGTCAGCGCACCAGTTGCGATAGCAATCCCCGCATCACCAAAAAACCTCATTCCAATAATAGTTGCAATTGCTGAGGCAAGTATGTTTACAAAATTATTCCCCAGTAAGATTAATCCTATTAACCGTTCTGGATTCTCTAACAGTTGTGAAACAGACACTGCACCACGATGCCCAGCTCTAGCAAGGTGGCGCAAACGGTAACGGTTGATAGCCATCATACTGGTCTCAGACCCAGAAAAGAATGCTGAGGCTAGAATTAGAGTAAAGAGGATTGCGATTAACGCCTCTGTTGATATATCACTCACAAAAGATGGTTCATAAAATAGAGTAAACTATGAGACAATTATGATACGGCGGCTGTTTCAAGCAAGATTTCAATAACAAAACGACTACCAAAGTAGGCAAAGAAAAGGAATCCAAAACCACTTAGGGTCCAATAAGAGGCAACTTTGCCACGCCATCCGTGACGAGCTCTGCCCCAGAGGAGAGCGCTAAATATAAGTAGAGAGATGACAGAGAGTACTGCTGTATGAGCTCGTTGCTGCTCTAAAATATTGTCAACTAGAGGGATCGCACTAATTAAAGCTAAACCTAGCACAATAACGCCACCACGAATTAACTGAAACATTAGGTTTTCAACCTCATTCATAGGCGGTAGTGCGCGAATAAATCCACCAGGTTTTTTATTGCGCAAATGTCTCTCCTGCACAGCTAGTAGCATAGCTTGAATTGCAGCAACACCTAACAGACTATACGCAAGCATAGAGATAAAAATATGAGTGTCAAGCTCAGATGATGCGCTCTGAATAGTAGCGTCAGGGTTTAAGCTCTGCATTATTACTGTTGCTGCAGCAATAGGGAATATTATAATTCCTAGATTTCCAACATGGCGTAGTAGCCAAGTCATCTCTAATAGTAGTACAAGTAGCCAGCCAGCTATAGATAGCGCATGGAAGAAACCTAAGTTAACCCACTGCTCAATTACTAATACATAAATAACATATCCATGAAATATGAGACCAGCTGCACCAACAATCTTAATCCAAGTTCTAGGGTTATCAAAACAGGATACCCCCTTTCTAAGGAGCTGTCCTAATCCAACTGCCGCAGTTAAGTAAAGGATGCTAGCTATAACTCCTGAAGTGATAAAATTGATACCTAAGTCCATGTGCTCTCCAATACTCTGCTTAATCATATATAATATTCATTGCATATATACTTATTGTAGCAAAGTATTAAAAGTAGAAACTGAAAAATATAAATTAGGCTAGATAAAATTTAGAGGTAGATGAAATATTATGTTTGAAAATTTAAGTGATCGGCTCAGTAAAACCCTTAAAAGCATACGAGGACAGGGTCGTTTAAGCGAAGAAAATATATCGCAAGCTCTCCGTGAAGTGCGAATGGCACTACTGGAAGCGGATGTTGCGCTTCCTGCAGTAAAAGAGTTTATTGTTCAAGTTAAAGAGCGAGCAATTGGGCAAGAGGTCTCTACTAGTCTAACTCCAGGACAGGCACTGATAAAGATAGTGCAATCTGAACTTGAGAAATTAATGGGAGATGTTAATGAAGGGCTAGATCTCAAAGCGCAACCACCAGCAGTAATTTTATTAGCAGGACTACAGGGCGCTGGTAAAACCACAACCGTTGCGAAGTTAGCTCGCCTGCTTCAGGAGCGAGAAGGTAAAAAAGTTATGGTTGCTAGTGCGGATGTCTATCGTCCAGCGGCTATCGAACAACTTAAAGTTTTAGCTAATGAGGTGGAGGCAAACTTCTTTGAGAGCGATGCTTCTCAACAGCCAGTTAAAATTGCGCAAAATGCACTAGAGCAGGCGCGTAAACAGTTTATGGATGTGCTGATTATTGATACTGCTGGTCGTCTACATATTGATGAGGAGATGATGTCTGAGATTCAGGCAATCCATAAGTCAGTTAATCCAGTAGAAACTCTATTTGTAGTAGATAGTATGACTGGGCAAGATGCGGCTAATACTGCTAAAGCATTTGATGATGCACTTCCTTTGAGTGGTGTTATTTTAACCAAGACAGATGGTGATGCGCGAGGCGGTGCCGCACTTTCTGTACGCCAGATCACCAATAAGCCAATTAAGTTTTTAGGAGTAGGTGAGAAGGTTGATGCGTTAGAGCCGTTCCATCCAGACCGGGTTGCCTCCCGTATTTTAGGAATGGGAGATACCTTAACTCTAATTGAAGATATAGAACGTAAAACCGACAAGAAAAAAGCGCAAAAACTGGCTAAAAAGATCAATAAAGGGAAAGGGTTTGATCTGGAAGATTTTCGTGATCAGCTTCAGCAGATGAGTGGAATGGGAGGGGTTGCTTCACTTATGGATAAGCTACCTGGAATGTCAAATATTCCCGACAAGGTTAAAGGTCAGGTTGATGATAAGCAGTTTAATCAGATGGAGGCGATGATAAACTCAATGACTGTTAAAGAGCGGAGACGCCCAGAGATGATAAAAGGGTCGCGTAAGAGAAGAATTGTTAATGGTTCAGGAACCACAGTGCAGGAGCTGAATCGTATGCTTAAACAGTTTAAGCAGATGCAGAAAATGATGAAAAAGATGAAAGGTGGGAAAATGGCACAGATGATGCGTGGGCTAGGTGGAGGCGGTGGTGGAATGCCTGGAATGCCAAATATGGGTGGAATGCCTAAGCGTTTTTAAAATTGCACAACTCTATAAAATGCTGTACAATACAGCGCAGTTTTAGAGGAAATACACAGCTCCTCTTATCTATTACATATTAACCGTTCAATAAAAAATGAACATTACTGGAAAATAAAAACATGGTAGTTATTCGTCTTGCTCGTGGTGGTGCTAAGAAGCGCCCTTTTTATCGTATTGTTGCAACAGACAAAAGAAATAGTCGTGATGGACGCTTTCTAGAGAAGATAGGTTACTTTAACCCTCTAGCTTCTGGTCAAGAGAAGCGTCTAGAGATGGATTCTGCACGCCTTGATTATTGGGTATCTAAAGGTGCACAGCTCTCTAATCGTGTATCTGGTCTGGTTAAAGAGAAGAGCAAAGTTCCAGCTGCAGCTGCAGCGTAATAGATATATTTAACAGACATATCTAAGTAGATGCACACTAAGTCCACTGACTCCTCAGTTCTGCTGGGAAAAGTCAGTGGACTTTTTGGTGTGCGTGGCTGGGTAAAAATTCACTCATACACCTCTCCAAGAGATGGTATTCTCAGTTATAACGAGTGGGTACTCACTTGGGAAAACAGAGAGGGTGAAACTCATAGTAAAACTTTAAAGGTCAACCAAGGTCGAATGCAGGGTAAAGGAGTTGTGGTGCAACTTGCTGGATTTGAAGATCGCACCACAGCTGAACAATTGTTGGGGGCAGAAATATCAGTTGATCAAGATAAGCTCCAAAAACTCCCAACTAATGAATACTACTGGTCAGAGTTGATAGGGTGTAAAGCTATCAATCAAGATGGTGATGAACTTGGGGAGGTGGTTGATATGATGGAGACAGGAGCCAATGATGTAATGGTAGTTAAGCTTGCTGGTAAAGAGAGGTTGATTCCATTTATTGCACCATGGATAGAAGAGGTTAATCTTGCTGCTGGAGTTATTAAAGTGGAGTGGGAATCTAACTTCTAAGCTATGCGTTTTGATCTAATAACCATATTTCCAGAGATACTGAAGGCACTAACTTCGTATGGAGTTACGGGGCGGGCAGTTGAGAGAGGGCAAGTTGAAGTTAAAGGGTGGAACCCTAGAGACTATACAACTGATGGATACCGTAGAGTAGATGATCGACCTTACGGTGGTGGACCTGGAATGGTGATGTTGTATGAGCCACTAAAGCGCACTATAGATGCTGTGCGTAGAGAGCAGAGTGGTGCAGGAGTAACTTCTCACCTTATATATCTATCTCCGCAAGGTAAACCACTAACTCAGCAACGAGCATCTGAAATTAGTAAAATGGATGGGGTGATAATGCTTGCTGGGAGATATGAAGGGGTGGATGAACGCTTGATCGAGGCGGAAGTAGATGAGGAGATATCTATTGGCGACTATGTTTTAAGTGGTGGGGAGCTTCCTGCAATGGTTTTGATGGATTCCATCATCCGTTTACTTCCAGGAGTTTTAGGGCATGCAGATTCAGTGATAGAAGAGTCATTCTCTACTTTAGGTTCAGAGATACTATTAGACTATCCACACTACAGCCGTCCAGAGAAGGTTAATGGGGAGGATGGAGTAGAAAAAGTTCCAGAAGTGCTACTTAGCGGAGATCATAAAAAAATCGCGAAGTGGAGAAGAATACAGGCAGAAAATAGGACAACGAATAGGAGACCTGACCTATTGTTGCATAAATAAAAAATAATAGTAAATTAATGGTGAACTTTTCTATACATAACTGTGTAAAACGAGTATAATTCACCGCAGAAATTTTATGACACTTACGGTAATAGTAACCGCTAACAATTAATGGAAAAGATGATGAGTAATATTATTCAAGAGCTAGAAACAGAGCAGATGTCAACCAGTATTCCGGAGTTTTCTCCTGGGGATACATTAGTAGTTCAGATTAAAGTTAAGGAGGGGGATCGTGAACGACTCCAGGCTTTTGAAGGACTCTGTATTGCAAAGAAAAATCGAGGTCTGAACTCATCATTTACAGTTCGCAAAATCTCTTATGGTGAGGGCGTTGAGCGAGTATTTCAAACTCACAGTAAATTGGTTGACAGCGTTAATGTTAAGCGCCGTGGTGTAGTGCGTCGTGCTAAGCTCTACTATATGCGTGATCGTACAGGTAAGGCTGCTCGTATTAAAGAGAAGTTATAGACTGTAGGTAAAATATAAGTTGATAGAAGGCGGGCTACTTTAAAAGTTGCCTGCCTTTTTTTATTATGGATAAAATTGAGAAATTTCTCGACCAACTATGGATAGAGCGAGCTCTTTCTGAAAATAGTATTGCAGCATATCGTAGCGATCTAAAGCAGCTTAACTTTTGGTTAGATCTTAACTCTAAACAGAGTATAGAGAGCGCTGAAAGAAGTGACCTTCAACTATATGTTGCTCACCTCAGTCAGGCTAAAGGGCTGCATGCCCGTACTATCTCCCGCGTGCTTAGTACATTAAGAAATTTTTATCACTATCTTAATAGAGTTGGAGCGCGGATAGATGATCCTACTGCTCGTATCATATCTCCAAAAATTGGACGCTCTCTACCCACTACATTAACGGAAGCTGAAGTAGTGGCTCTATTAGAGGCGCCAGATAGAGTCTCTAGAATTGGAGTTAGAGATCGAACTATGATTGAGATGATGTATGGTGGTGGATTTAGAGTGTCGGAGCTAGTAGATCTGCGTATGGATACTCTTAATTTGCGGCAAGGAGTAGTTAGAGTTTTTGGTAAAGGTAGAAAGGAGAGGTTGGTTCCGTTAGGTGGTGAGGCTATGCTGTGGCTTGAGAAATATTTAAAAGAGATCCGTCCAGATTTTATGAATGGAAGAGTCTCTGATACCATATTTGTAACTGCAAGAGGAAAGGGGATGACTCGACAGGCTTTTTGGTATAGGCTGAAAAAATATGGGAAGATTATCGGCATTAAAGGTAAACTATCTCCGCATACACTGCGTCATGCTTTCGCTACTCACCTACTTAATCACGGGGCTGACCTCCGTTCAGTGCAGATGTTGCTAGGGCATAGCGATCTATCTACCACTCAGATATATACCCATGTTGCGAAAGAGCGATTAAAAAATATACATCAAGAACACCATCCACGAGGATGATAAAGGAGTAAAAAATATGAAAATTAAAAATATAGTAAATATCTCGAGAGCATTATTGATGACTCTATCAATAGCAACATTGGATGTCGTAGCTAGTGAATCTAAAGAGGCTCCATCTGCTGTAGTAGAGAAGTTGCAGAGTATAGTTCCTGCAAAATCACCAGACTCTATTACAGAGACCCAAATCTCTGGTCTATATGAGGCGCGATATGGAACTACAATTCTATACATCTCTGCTGATGGTCGCTACCTTATTGATGGATCAATGTTGGATCTTCAAACTCGTGCAAATTTAACTGAGCAAGCGATTGCCAAAGTTAGAGTAGATATGTTGAGCAGGTTAGATGAAAGTGAAATGATAAACTATATTCCAGAGAGTGTTAAACGCACGCTAACAATCTTTACCGATATTGATTGCCAATACTGCGTAAAACTTCATGAAGAGCGCAAACAGCTGCTGGCTGCAGGTATTAAACTGCGTTATCTACTCTACCCGCGTGCAGGGTTTAATTCACCATCATACAATAAGGCAGTGACGGTCTGGTGCAGTAAAGATAGAGCTGAAGCACTGACTGATGCTAAAGCTGGAATGGTTCCAGATGCGATAGAGTGTGAAAACCCAATCCTATCTCAGATGAGTTTAGCGACAGACTTTGGTCTTAAAGGCACTCCCCATATTGTGATAGATGATGGAGAAACAATTAGTGGCTATATGCCAGCGAAAGCACTGATTAAGAAGTTGGGGCAGTAGCTATTTAGTTGACTTAAACTTATATAGAACATCTAGTGCTTCACGAGGAGTCATCTGATCTGGGTCTATCTCCTCCATCATCTGCTCTACTTTTGATAGGGTAGTAGGTAGAGAGAAGAGAGAGAGTTGAGGATCATAGCTATTAACTTCAGCTCGGCTAGATGACTCTTCTAAATTTAGTAAGCGCTCTTTCGCCTTACTTATTACAGGTTTTGGAATGCCTGCTAGAGTTGCAACCTGTAATCCATAACTCTGGTTGGCTGGTCCTGACTTGACCGCATGCAGAAATACAATTCCATCCTTATGCTCAACTGCATCTAGGTGCACATTTTCAACCTCTCTAATCTGTTCAGCCATTATAGTGAGTTCAAAGTAGTGAGTTGCAAATAGAGTTAGTGATCCTTTCTCCTGAATTAGATACTCCGCACATGCGCCAGCTAGAGATAGACCATCGTAAGTGCTGGTGCCGCGCCCAATCTCATCCATCAATACTAAACTTCGACTAGTTGCATTGTGTAGAATATTAGCCGTCTCTGTCATCTCCACCATAAAGGTAGAACGACCACCAGCAAGATCATCTGAAGCGCCAATTCTGGTAAAGATTCGATCTACAATTCCAATGGTTGCGGAGATTGCAGGGACATAGCTTCCAATATGGGCTAGTAGTACAATCAGCGCATTCTGCCGCATAAAGGTACTTTTGCCGCCCATGTTAGGTCCAGTTATAATCAGCATTCTGCGTTCTGAATCTAAGATAAGATCGTTAGGGATGAATGGCGTTTCAGATACCTCTTCTACAACTGGGTGACGACCCTGCTCAATTTTCAGAATACTCTCATCAGTCAGCTGTGGGCGCACCCAATCTAACTGCTCACTGCGCTGGGCAAGATTAGTTAGCACATCCAGCTTGGCAACTCCGCTAGCGCATAGCTGGAGAGGGTTGATTAATTCTCTTAACTTCTGAACTAACTCCTCATATAGAAACTTCTCACGATTTAGAGCTCGCTCTTTAGCTGATAGAACTTTATCTTCAAACCCTTTTAGTTCTGGAGTTATAAATCTTTCTGCTGCCTTTAGAGTCTGACGGCGCACATACTCAACAGGAATCTCTCCTTTTTGAGCCTTACCAATTTCAATATAGTAGCCGTGCACCCTATTATATCCAACCTTAAGAGTAGCTATTCCTGTTCGTTCACGCTCGCGCTGCTCTAACTTTTGCAGTAGTTCACCAGCATTTTCACTAATAGAGCGCAGTTCATCTAGTTCATTATCATATCCAGTTGCAATCACACCTCCATCTCTAATCAACATTGGTGGAGTCTCAATGACTGCTGAAGTTAATAGTTCTGAAGTATCTGGAAAGGTGGATATCTGTTGAGCTAACTTTGTGAGAGGGTTGTTGCTATTTACACTATCGGCAAGAGGATTACTGTTTTTTGCTAGTTCAAGTTGCAGTTCAGGAAGGGTGGTAAGAGAGTCTCGTAGCCGTGCAAGGTCACGAGGGCGGGCGCTACCCAACGCAATGCGTGACAGAATTCGTTCCATATCACCAATAGAGCGAAGAGTAGGGCGTAATGAGTGGTGTAGTTGTTGCTCTAAAATAGATTCTATAGAGATCAATCTCTGTTCCAATCTATCTCTATCTTGAATAGGGTTACCAAGCCAACGCCGCAGCATCCGTCCACCCATAGCGGTACAGGTGTTATCTACTACTGAAGCAAGAGTGTGTTCACTTCCACCTGAGAGATTGCTTATAATCTCCAAATTGCGTCTACTCGCTGCATCCAGAGTTACATTACTCTCTGGATGTGAAACTTGAATGCTGTTTATATGGGGAAGGGCTGCTCTTTGGGTATGTTTAAGGTAGATTAAGAGCGCGCCAGCCGCAGCAATGGCAACAGTTAAGCCGTCACACCCAAAACCAGAAAGATCGTGAGTGCCTAGTTGACGAGTAAGTTCTCTCTCACTACTCTCCTGATCAAAGTTCCAACTAGGTTGCGGACGCACCCCTGAGCGTGTTTTTAATTCACTTTCTAGCTCGCTATACTCTATACAGAGAATTTCGGCTGGGTTTAGACGCTCCAACTCTCCCCAAAGTCCATCTCTACTATTTAACTCCATAATCTCAAATTTGCCAGATGCCAAAGAGATAAGAGCTAACCCATATTTTTCATCACTCTCAACTACAGAGATAAGTAGACTCTCTGTAGTTGCATCTAGCAATGTCTCATCAGTTAGAGTTCCCGGGGTAATAATGCGTGCAACTGCTCTCTCTACAGGGCCTTTACTAGTAGCTGGATCACCAACTTGCTCGCAGATAGCGATAGACTCCCCTAATTTAACAAGCCTTGCAAGATACTGATCAGCAGCATGATAGGGGATTCCAGCCATCGGAATAGGTTCACCTCCAGATTTACCACGAGCAGTTAGAGTGATATCTAGAAGTTCAGCAGCTCGTTTAGCATCCTCAAAAAAGAGCTCATAAAAATCTCCCATCCGATAGAAGAGCAGAGAGTCTGGATGCTCTGCCTTAATCCGCAAAAACTGTTGCATAACAGGAGTATGGTCGCTGATGTTTGGCTTGCTCTGTTTCATGGCGGTAGATTTTAACAGAAATTTAGAGGAGTGTAGTGATGACTATTTTACTTATAATATGACTAGATATCGATAATTAATGATTTTATGGTGTTGTGATACTATAATTTAGCAAGAAGTTAGTAGGTGAACTCTTCTACTAATAAAGTTAGGAAATATTTTAAGTAATGGTTAAATATAAAACTGAAATAGCAATCTCCCTTGATAAGATCATTGTGGCTCTTAACAATAATAATATTATGATTGCTGCCGCCGAATCCTGTACTGGGGGCTGGATTGCGAAGCTGCTAACAGATCGAGCTGGGAGTACAGCTTGGTTTGAAAGGGGTTTTGTCACCTACTCAAACTTATCAAAAGCTGAGATGTTGGGGGTTTCTAAAGAGACACTTAGTCAGCACGGTGCGGTAAGTGAGGTGTGTGTTCGTGAGATGGCTGAAGGAGCATTACAGCGAGGTGGAGCCACCCTCTCTCTAGCAGTTAGTGGTATTGCAGGCCCTGGTGGAGGAAGTGAAGAGAAGCCTGTGGGGTTAGTCTGGTTTGGATGGTCAATGTTAAGTGGTGGTGAAGTCATCACTACAGCGGCTCAGCACATCTTTAGTGGAGATAGAGGTGAAGTTAGAGCGCAAAGTGTGATCGTGGCTTTAGATGGAGCTTGTGGTAGAATTACTAGTTCAAAAAATGGCAGATAGTCATTAAATAAGATAGTAATTAGATAAATATTTAGATAATTTAGAGAGTATTAAACAGTGAATGATAATAGAAAAAAAGCACTACAAGCTGCACTAGGTCAGATTGAGCGTCAATTTGGAAAAGGCTCAATTATGCGAATGGGTGATGAGAACGCGCGGCGTGATATAGAGAGTGTCTCAACAGGATCTCTGGGGCTTGATATAGCGCTGGGTATAGGAGGGTTGCCTAGGGGGAGAGTAGTTGAGATTTATGGTCCAGAGTCATCTGGTAAAACTACCTTAACTCTACATGCTGTTGCAGAAATGCAGAAGCTTGGAGGAACCGCAGCATTTATTGATGCAGAACACGCACTAGATCCACTCTATGCAGAAAAACTTGGAATTAAAATTGATGATCTGCTGATCTCTCAACCAGATACAGGTGAGCAGGCTCTAGATATAACAGATATGTTGGTGCGTTCGGGTGCTATAGATATTATTATTATAGACTCAGTTGCCGCTCTAACCCCTAAAGCAGAGTTGGAGGGAGATATGGGCGATCACCATGTTGGACTTCAAGCTCGTTTAATGTCACAAGCTCTTAGAAAATTAACTGCCAATATTCAGAAATCTAATACTCTAGTAATCTTTATTAATCAGATTAGAATGAAAATAGGGGTGATGTTTGGCAATCCAGAGACTACTACGGGCGGTAACGCTCTCAAGTTCTACTCCTCTGTGCGCCTAGATATTCGCCGTATAGGTGCGATCAAAAAGGGAGATGAAATTCTAGGTAACGACACCAGAGTTAAGGTGGTAAAAAATAAGGTTGCACCTCCGTTCAAACAGGTAACTTTTGACATTCTCTATGGTGAAGGAATTTCCAGAGAGGGAGAGATTATAGATCTAGGAGTGCAAGAGGGACTACTCCAGAAGTCGGGATCTTGGTATAGCTATGGAGAAGAGCGCATTGGACAGGGTAAAGATAAAGTTCGTCAATACCTCAAAGATAATCCAGCTATAGCGCAAGAGGTCGAACAAAAAATTAGAGAGAAGTTACTTCCAAGCAAAACAGACGCAACACCTACTTCTGAGTGATAGCTTGAAACAGGTTAAGTTAAGAAGTATAAATAGGTAAGTTTAAGTTGAAACAAGAGATCAGTAGTTGGGATCAAGCGCTGCGTCTACTGTCTCGCAGAGAGCACTCAATTCTTGAATTGAGACGCAAAATGGCTGGGCGTGGATATATAGAGAGTGATATCGATCCGCTAATTGAGCGCTTACTAGATGCGGACTGGATAAACGAAGAACGATTTACTGAAAGTTTCGTGAGACTCAGAACCAGAACAGGAAAAGGACCCTATCGCATTAAGCGAGAGCTGGCAGAGAGAGGAATAGACGCAGAACTAATAGAGGTGGCTCTAGCCCCTTATGAGGAGAGCTGGAACAGTATTGCTACTGAGGTAAGAGGGAGAAAGTTTGGAGATGAACTCCCAGTCGAATATAAAGAAGAGGCACGCCAAAAACGATTTTTGCAATACAGGGGATTTACCCATGAACAAATTAGAGCGGCATTTACAAAAATAGCTATCTGATAGAGCTTGGCATATTATAATATCCCGAGAACAGATTAAGAGAGTTAAGCACAGACTAAGAGAAAAAAATGAAAAGTAGTGAAATTAGAGAAGCATTTTTAACCTTCTTTGCAGAGAAAGAGCATGAGATTGTTGCAAGCAGTTCGCTGATACCAGCTAACGACCCAACTTTGCTCTTTGTTAATGCAGGAATGGTACAGTTTAAGGATACATTTTTAGGGCAAGATAAGCGTAACTATAATCGTGCTACATCGGTGCAGCGCTGCCTTAGAGCAGGTGGCAAGCATAATGATCTAGAGAATGTTGGTTATACTGCACGCCACCACACCTTTTTTGAGATGCTCGGTAACTTTAGTTTCGGCGACTATTTTAAGCGAGAAGCGATTCAATATGGGTGGGAGTTCTTAACTGAAACTATGGGACTGCCAGAAGATAAACTCTGGATCACCGTATATGAAGAAGATAGCGAAGCAGAAGATATATGGCTAAAAGAGATGGGAGTCTCAGCAGAGCGGTTCTCACGCTGTGGAGCTAAAGACAACTTCTGGTCAATGGGAGATACAGGCCCATGCGGTCCATGCTCTGAGATATTTTATGACCATGGCGAGAATGTAGCAGGAGGACCTCCAGGTTCACCAGACGAGGATGGTGATCGTTACATAGAGATCTGGAATTTAGTATTTATGCAGTATGATAGGGATAGTGATGGCAATCTAAATCCTCTCCCTAAACCATCTGTCGATACTGGTATGGGGCTAGAGCGCCTTGCTGCAATTATGCAGAATGGTCACAGCAACTACGATATAGATCTTTTTCAAAACTTAATGCAAGCAGTTGCAGCAGAGGTTGGAACTAAAGAGCATAACCATACTTCAGTAAAAGTAATAGCCGATCATATCCGCTCTTGCGCATTCTTGGCGGTAGATGGAGTTGTTCCATCAAATGAGGGGCGTGGTTATGTGATGCGCCGTATTATTCGTCGCGCTATTCGGCATGGATATAAACTTGGACAGGAGAAACCGTTTTTTCACAAGTTGGTGACACCATTAGTTAAGGAGATGGGGGAGGCATATCCTGAGCTTATCAAGGCTGCTACTCAAGTTATAAAAGTATTACTTAAAGAGGAGGAGCGTTTTGCGGAGACTCTAGAGCAGGGCATGGTAATTCTAGAAGATGCAATAGCACAACTTTCAGGAAGTGAAATTCCAGGTATAGTGCTGTTTAAACTATACGATACTTACGGATTCCCAATTGATCTGGTTGCAGATATTGCTCGTGAGCGCGATTTAAGTATGGACTACTTAGGATATGAAAAGGAGATGGCTGCACAGAAAGAACTAGCTCGCTCTGCAAGTAATTTCAAAAGTGAACAGTCAAAAGGTCTAGATATAGACTTGGAGAGCAAGTTCAGTGGTTATGACAAAACAGAAGATCACAGCTCAGTAGTAGCACTATTTCAGAATGGATCGGCAGTGACAGAGTTAGTTGATGGTCAGGATGGAGTAGTTGTGTTGGAGAGCAGTCCATTCTATGGAGAGTCTGGGGGGCAGGCTGGAGATAGCGGTAAACTGACTCTTACTACTGGCGGAGAATTTATTGTTGAGGATACGCAGAAGAGTTCATCGGGGGCAATTCTCCATATTGGAAAACTCAATAGTGAAAAAGCTGGAGATGTAATATCTGTAGGTTCTGAACTAGCTACAGTTGTTGATGGAGTAGAGAGAACCTCATCTGCACGCAACCACTCTGCCACTCATCTACTGCACGCTCAGTTACGAAAAATTTTAGGTGAACATGTGCAGCAGAAAGGTTCGCAGGTTAATAGCTCTCGTCTCCGTTTCGACTTCTCTCATTTTGAACCTATGACAGTAGAGCAGTTACAAGAGTTAGAGCAAGAGGTAAATCGGCAGATTCTCTCTGGTGTAGAAATTGATAGCACAGTAATGTCGATTGATGATGCCAAGGCAACGGGAGCGATGGCTCTATTTGGTGAGAAATATGGGGATGAAGTAAGAGTAGTTAAGGTAGGAGAACTCTCCACAGAGCTGTGTGGAGGAACTCATGTAACTGCAACATCTGATATTGGAATAGTGCGTATAATTTCTGAGAGCGGTGTGGCAGCAGGAGTTCGACGGATAGAGGCGGTTACAGGCAAAAAGGCATTTGAGTATATTGATGCTGGAGAGTTGTTAATAACGGAGATATCTACACTCACTAAATCTGGCAGAGATAATTTAACTGATAAAGTGGAAGCGTTGGTTGAAAGGAATAGAGAGCTAGAGAGAGAACTTGAGCAGGTTAAATCTAAGTTAGCTAATGCATCGTCTGGTGATCTTGTGACATCTGCCCAAGAGATTGGTGGCGTAAATGTTGTTATTTCTAATGTTGAAGGGGCTGACGGTAAAACTCTACGCACCACCATAGATCAACTAAAAGACAAGCTCGGTTCAGCAGCTATTCTACTGCTTACAGAGCATAAAGGAAAAGTTATTATAGCTGCAGGTGTTACTAAAGATGCAACATCTAAAATAAAAGCAGGAGATCTCGTGAAAGAGGCAGCAGCTTTCGTTGGAGGAAAAGGGGGAGGTCGACCAGATATGGCGCAGGGTGGGGGAAGCGATCCGAAAGGTATCTCAACCGCAGTTAGTAAGGCTAGAAAATGGGCAGAAGAGGTTCTGTCCTCGTGAGTAATATAATCGTACAAAAATATGGTGGCACCTCTGTAGCTAATGTGGAGCGTATTGAAGCCGTAGCCGATAAAGTAAAAGCCTGTAGAGATCTTGGTAACAGCATTGTTGTCGTGGTCTCAGCAATGAGTGGTGAAACCAACCGTATTGTTAAGATGGCAAAACAGATAGATCCAAACCCAACACCTCGTGAGTTAGATGTAGCAATGGCTACAGGGGAGCAAGTAACAATTGCTCTCCTTACTATTGCGCTGGAGGCAAGAGGAGTGTCTGCTCGCTCATACACAGGATCACAACTAAAAATGCTTACGGATAGCTCTCATAATAAAGCAAGAATATTAAATATTGATGCTAAAAAAGTGGAAGAAGATTTAGAGAGTGGTAAAGTTATAGTTGTAGCAGGATTTCAGGGAGTAGATGAGCAAGGTAATATCACTACTCTTGGCAGAGGAGGGTCTGATACCTCTGCAGTAGCAATTGCCGCAGCACTTAAAGCTGATGAGTGTCAGATATATACCGATGTAGATGGAGTCTATACCACAGATCCACGAGTTGTTCCTACAGCTCGCAGAATGGATAGAATCACCTTTGAAGAGATGTTAGAGATGGCGAGTCTTGGATCTAAAGTATTACAGATTCGAGCCGTTGAGTTTGCAGGAAAATATAGCGTACCACTACGAGTTCTCTCAAGTTTTGAGGACGGTGATGGAACCCTAATCACATTTGAGGATGAAGAGATGGAAGATGTAATAATCTCAGGCATCGCCTTTCAGCGCGATGAAGCAAAACTTACAGTTAGAGGAGTGCCTGATACTCCAGGAGTGGCAAGTAAGATACTGTTAGCAATTTCTGATCGCAATATAGAAGTAGATATGATTGTACAGAATATAGCTAATGATGGAACTACCGACTTTACATTTACAGTTCATCGTAATGACTATGAGCAAGCACTTAACGCCCTACAACAAGTTGGAGAAGAGTTAACTGCAAGAGAAGTTGTAGGTGATGAGAAGATTGCAAAACTATCGTTAGTTGGGGTTGGAATGCGCTCTCACGCTGGAATTGCAAGTAAAATGTTTGAAGTGCTTGCACAAGAGGGGGTAAATATTCAGATGATCTCAACCTCAGAGATAAAAATATCAGTCATAATTGACGAGAAATATTTAGAACTCGCAGTTAGAGCGCTCCACGATGCATTTGAGTTAGAACAAGATAAATAGGTTGACTACGAGCTAATAACTGTGGATAATACGCCAACTTTTGGAGAAGTGGCCGAGCGGCTGAAGGCGCTCCCCTGCTAAGGGAGTATGGGGTTTATAGCTCCATCGAGGGTTCGAATCCCTCCTTCTCCGCCAAACAGCAGTAATAATTAGGGTCATAATAATTAGGGTCAGAGTGTGATTGTTTCAACGGAACAATAGATATAATGATAAGCTCAAGTGAGTGCTATTCCGTTAGCAGCATCTGTAGTGATATGCTATACTGAATAGATGAAAAAGATCCCCAACATAAACGAAGCGATTCGCCATCAAGACCACCTCTACGACGTACTAACTGGAGATATTAGTGACTTAGAGCAGGTACTCACGGGACACTCTTTGCCGTTTGAGTGGGAGAGGGTATAGTAGATGAAAATTAAAAATATTTTACCGTTATCTACAATTTTACTATCTTTGGCTACAGCATCTGTTTCTGCTAATCCTCCGCTTGCTTATGAAGGGCGTGCTCTATATGTCTCTTATTGTCAGTTGTGTCATGGTGTTAAGGGCAAAGGTGATGGTTCTTTAGCTAAGGCGATGCATATTCAGCCAGCTGATTTGACTACGACAGTGCGCTCTCGGAGTGACACTATTCTTAAAAAGATAATTACAGGTGAAGGTAAGCAAACTATTACAGGTCGTGATCGCCATAATATACTTAGTGATGCAATGCCAGAGTGGAATGATATTTTTAATGCTGAGCAAGTCGATGCATTGATCTCTTTTTTGCGTTTTTTAAGTAGATCTAAACACCAGTTGATGGGAGATCCAGAAGTTGGACAACAGATTTACTATAAGTACTGTAAGGTTTGTCATGGCGAGGATGGGGATGGAGATGGAATTATGACCAAGCTTATAGGTATCGTACCAACTGATCATACCAATCCTAATGAGACTAGTATATATAATAACCAGCAACTTGCTGAATCAATTTTAGATGGCAAGGGTAGGTTTATGCCAGCTTGGAGAGGGATTATAAAGCAGAGTGATGTGGAAGGTTTAGTTAGCTATATTCGCCTACTCTCAAATTAGGATAATTTACAGTATAGTTGGTAGTATATTTATACGGTCTATATTAACCAACTATATCCATGTTGGTAGTTTCTTAGTACACCCATTCCATCTAATAACATTAAGAGAAGTTGGGTAGAATTTAATCCATTCAAACCTCCTCCCTGCATACAGCTAGATTCGCTAAACTCTTTTACTGAATCTCTACGGCTTCCTGGATAGGTGAGAATAGATGGAACAGGGTCTCCAGTATGGTGCCCTGTCTCTGAGCTGGTAGAGTGGTCGGAGCTGATCACTATGTTATCAACATCATCAACTAAATCTACAAGGGCTTTATCTACCCTCTCTATATATCTCATTTTTGCTATAGGGTCTAGATCATGAGCACATATATCTGTTGCTTTAAAGTGGAGAATAACTAAAGGGCTAGTTTTTAGAGCCTCTTTGGCGGCTTCAATTTTTCCTCTAATATCTGTATCCACCATTCCAGTAAAACTTTGCTTACTTATGGTCTCGAAACCAAAAAGGTTGGCTAGCCCTATAATTGTAGCCTCACCAGCAATCACCAATGGAGCTACTCCAACTTCTCTCAGTATATTCTTATATTGTTGATACTCTCCAGCACCACGCATAATAACCCCGTTAGCTGGAAGCAACCCATCTTCAACTCTCTTTTTATTGATGGGGTGAACTGCTAAGATCTGGCGCACCTGTAGACACCACTCATTAAGTGCTACTGCGGTTCGTTTAGCTTCTGAATATTCGTTAAGCGGGTGGATTTCTGGTGGAGTTTTCAGCTCTATTCGACCAGGGTCACTACTACTGATTTTGGATGAGATATTTGCTCCACGCACTCGCACTACAGCACGATGCCCTGTAGTTGGTTTGATCGTGATCTCAATCCCATTATGTGGTGGTATCTCATTTAACGCATCAGTTAGTTCTCTGGTCTGATCCTCATCTATGCGCCCAGCTCTACGGTCTACGAGGATATGCTTATCAGATAGGGTGGCAAAATTTCCACGCAGTAGAACATCTCTAGGGGTGATCTTCATCCCAATTCCAGCTGCCTCAATAGGGCCCCGAGCAAGTTTGCGTGATGACTCTATAGAGAGCCCAAAGAGAGGTGCTGTTCCATTGTGGGTTGATACAGGGAATCCACTAACTAAAGGCGTGGTTAACCCGCAGAGCCCCTGCTGAGCCAGACTATCCATAGTTGGAGTCTGAGCAGCCTCTAGAGGAGTTTTACCATCTAGCAGTTTGCAAGGACGATCACCTAATCCATCAATAATTATTAAGATGCTACTCATCTATTTTGCTCTCTACAGTAATCTCTTCACCAGTAATCTCTTCTCCAGCACCAAAGAGCTTATCTTCACTAATACTATATTTTTCCGCAAGAGAGTTATTGATCGCGAGCATTATCTGCTCTAACGCCTCCTCTCTTCTAATGTTGTGGATAATTGGAATGTTGAGCTGGTCGGCCTCATCAAGTAGGAAATTCTGGATATCCCATATTGCATCAAATTGATTGATGTAGCGTTTAGCTCTTCTGTGAGTCGCCTCACTACCTCGCCCCTTAATCCGTTTTTTAAGAGAACTGCGTTTAATAACGGCGAGCATTAACGGAATAACTATCCCTTTCTGCTCCTGTTTTATCTCCTCCATTAGGGTAGGGTGGTTATGAATTCCCTCTAGCACTAAAGATACGCTCTCTCGTTGAGCGCGTTGAATAATTGCATTACTAGAGACTGAAACCTCTTTTGCCTGAGCCAGATAGCCAGATATGATGTTGTCGATAGTTGGCTCTAACTGCTCCTGCTCTCTAGTTCGTGGTTGTACTTTCCAAGCATTGAAAGATGAAGTATGCAGAGTTGGAATTAAACGCTCTGGAGTCATCATTCGCATAACCTCCCGCAACATATCTGTTGACTGAGTGCGAATAATTCCTAAACGGTGAGCAATATCAGTGGCAATAGTACTTTTTCCTGTGCCAGTAGCTCCACCAATTAAGATGTGAAGAGGATCCCCTTGGCGTGAGAAATTTGCCCAGATAAGATATCGTTGTACTGCTCTCTCTCCAACCTGATTGCGTAGTACTGAACAGGTTAGATGTCCTAGCTCATTAGACTCTAGTTCGGTTATTTTGCGTAGATGGAGATCTTTAAAAACCTCTCTAGTGACTGAGGTAGCAATCTCTGGAGAGAGTCCTGCTGCATACATACTGCGGTTATGTTGAGTAAGAGAGAATCTAGCAGAGTTATTATTATCTACCGAGTCTAATACTTGAATAACATCATATATATTTGTTGGTTTTTGGTAGTGCTCTATAATATCAGCTGAATAATGTCTGCTAAGAAGTTGTACAACTTCACTGCGCAACTCTTCGTTAGTGATAGCTCTGCCGCCAGCAAGTGAATCTTTAACAGTAGAGGCGAGGGCATAGGACTCATCAAAAGAGACCCCAGCCTTCTGAAGTGAACGAGTTAAAATTCCGCGTAGAAAAGGGGTCGAGGCTCCATCTTTTCCAGTGTCAACAATTATCAACTTGGTTGACTCTTTAGCACTTTTCTTATCTTTTTGGGAGGCTGGTTTCTCTATAGATTTAGAGAGATCAATCTCCTCATCTTTACCAAAAAAACCTAATATATCTTTAAAACTATTTTTCATCTATCTATTGTCAAGAGCACGAGAGAGGTGTTCACATACAGTTTTAATGACCTTGATTCGAGAGTAGAGTTTACTATTACCCTCTACTAAAACCCAAGGACTATTGTGAGTGCTCGTGTGTTCAATCATATCGTTGACAGCCTGCTCATACTCGTCCCACTTTTCACGATTGCGCCAATCCTCATCCGTCAGTTTCCATTTTTTATGTGGCGTAACTTCACGCGCTTTAAAGCGAGTTAACTGCTCATCTTTATCAATATGAACCCAGAATTTAACTAATACTATATTGTGCTCAGCGAGCTGATTCTCAAAATCATTAATCTCTGCATAAGCTCTCCGCCACTCGCGCTCACTCGCAAACTTCTCCACCCTCTCCACTAATACACGCCCATACCAGCTACGATCAAAGATAGTAAAACGCCCAGCACGGGATAGGTGTCTCCAGAAACGCCAGAGATAGTGGTGCGCCTTCTCCTCGTCAGTTGGTGCCGCAATAGGTATAACTTGCACATTGCGTGCATCAAGAGCGGCTGTAATACGGCGAATAGCACCGCCCTTACCTGCGGCATCTGCACCTTCAAATAGAAGTAGGGTGCTGATCCCCTTAGCGAGTGCCTTGCGGTGAAGTTTATTCAGAATGCCTTGCTGTTTAATAAGCTCTTGCTTGTAATCTTTTTTGGATAACATATTACTCATATCCAAGCTACTGAGCAGAGTGGTAGAACTCTGGTTGGCGTTGGTAGTAATAGTTGTTGAGCTATCACTCTCCCGCTCACTAAAGTTGGGGTTGTTTAGTCGAGCAGCGTCTCTCTGCTCTAAGTGGAGTAATTTTTTATCTACACTCTCAAGGATCATCTCCCCAACAGTAAGGCTGCGATAGTTCGCATCTCCACCCTCAATTATGTGCCAAGGTGAGCCCCCTGTGCTAGTACGCATAATAACTCGCTCTGCTGCAGAGAGAAACTTATCATACTTTTTCCAATGTTTCCAATCCTGTTTAGTGACTCGCCAGCTCTGTTTCGGATCCTTTTCCAGAGTAGTAAAGCGCACCTTCTGCGCCCCCTTGCTTAGGTGCATCCAGAATTTAAGGATAATTGCTCCATCATCTACTAAGGAGTTTTCAAACGATATTATCTGCTGTAGTTGCTCATCATACTCTGAGAGAGAGATGTTACCTTTTACTCTATCTAGTACAGGTCGAGAGTACCATGAGCTCAGATAGAGTCCAATTTTACCGTTAGCAGGTAGATCACGCCAGAAGCGCCAATACTCTGGACGCTCCCTCTCCTCCTGGGTTGGGGTGTCGTAAGCTCGAGTAGTGATCCAGCGCGGATCCATCCATTCGTTAAGAAGATTTACAGTCTCTCCTTTGCCAGCACCATCAACCCCTGCAAACACAATAATAAGAGGATTTTTATCTCGACTATTTAGCTTCTGTTGCATTTCAAGAAGCTGTTGGCGTAAGATTAACGCTCGCTCTTTATACTCTTTTTTACCTACTTTTCGTCCTAACTCTGCAGTTCTAAACATAACCCTCTCCTTTAGTAACACTTAACTATCCGTCTCTATACAATCATAGATTAGCACTATAGTGCAACTTAAATCCAATATTTTTTAGTTGAGCAGCTTCAGCATTAAGATCGTACTGAGTTAGAGCGTGCTGTTGGAGCCACTCTTCCTCAAAGATAATTTCTATCTGATCATCTCCATTACCATCATGGTTAAAACTTATTTTTGGTAGAGGGATAGGGTTACTACTTCTACCTCTAAGCAGTATCACCGAGATTCGCAAAATGATCGTAAGTTTTATCATTGTCTCTCCCATCTGAAAATTATCAAACAGTTTTGACTTTAACTTCATTCGATGCGCCATAACTATAGTACTTACAGTGCGCTGCTCTTGGCGAGAGAAACCTGGAATATCTGAGTTCATTATTAAGTATGCGCTATGTTGATGATATTTTCGATGTGAAATAGCAAGCCCTAACTCATGCAGTTTAGCAGCCCAACGCAGAGCATTCTCAAAACGCTCTTCATCAATATCAAAATGGTCAACAACTTGATTAAAGAGCGCGCTCGACAGAACATGAATCCGCTCTGCCTGTTGTGGGTCAGCATGATAGCGCTGCATCAATTTATCTATAGCTAGTTCACGAATATCATGATTGGTAATTCTTCCAACTTGATCGTAAATTAACCCTTCACGCAGAGCACCATCAGAGATTAGCATCTCCTCAATATTTAAGCTCTTAAAAGTGGAGTAGAGAATCGCAAGACCTCCTGGAAATACAGGTTTCCTCTCATCTTTTAATCCATCAAAATTAAGGTTATCAATTGAACCCGCATTGATAACAGCTTTGCGTAACTTTTTAAGACTCTCAAAAGTTATGCTATTGTGGCTCCAACCCTCACTAAGAATTATTTTTGCAATAGCACGAATAGTTCCAGATGATCCAATTGCAAGCTCCCAACGAGAGCTTCTATACTGTTTGTAAATACCACGCAGCTCTGCTCTTGCACTTAGCTCCGCTGCCTCCATCTGTTTTTTACTGATTGAGCCATCAGCAAAATGTTTCTGACTCATACTAACGCTTCCCATAGTGAGGCTATCCATCTGAAATGGAGTTTGACCTTCACCAATAATCAACTCTGTACTACGCCCACCAATATCCATTACGAGTAGTTTTTGACTCATCACCTCTATGGCGTGAGTTACCCCTTGATAGACTAGTCGCGCCTCTTCATAACCAGAGATCACTTCTATCTCATGTTCAAGCGCAGCTTCTGCAAGTTTAAGAAACTCCTCTGCGTTACGAGCTGTGCGTAGAGTTTTAGTACCAACAACACGAATAGCATTCGCTGGGATCCCAGTAAGTCGTTCCCTGAATCTCTCCAGTGCAGCTATAGCACGATCCATAGCCACCTTAGTCAGCCTATTTTTTTTATCTAATCCTCCACCAAGGCGAACCATCTCACGCACTCGATCAATAACTTTAACCTCACCATTAAAGTGCTGCGTAACTATCATATGAAAACTGTTTGATCCCAGATCTACAGCGGCAACAACCTCTTTAGTGGTAGATGCACTGTTATCCGCACTGTTATCCGCACTATCATTGACCTCTATGATCTCTGCGTTATTTTCATTATTTTTTTCCATATATTTTTTCCATATATATATTGTAACTCACATTCCACCTCAATAAAATATGTTATCCTAAGCCTAAGCCTAAGCCTAAACCTAAATCCTCACCTAATTAATAAAAACCATTTTTAAGAAAACATTTTAAGGAAAATTATAATGAGTAAATTGCTATCCAGCTCCTTAGCGGCTTCACTGCTAATATCAGCTTCATCATTTTCAACCTCACTCTTAGCGACAGATGTAATCTGTAGTATGGATGAGTTTGATAAACTTAGCGGAGAGCTGAAACGAATTAACGATGTAGCAATCTCTGTTCCTGAGCAGAGTAGTAGAGAGGTTAAGACACTCTCTAATGATGGCGAGAGCTACTCTATAGAAGAGTGGGAGATCACTCCTGCCCACTCAAACTACCGTTATCGTATGTTTGCAAAAGGTGATATGGTCAAAGTAGAGGAGAGCAGTATGGAGGCTGAAACAGGCAGAGTTACAGGATCCATTAAATTTGATCCATCTCCATACTTAAGAATTAGAGGAAGTAAAGAGAAGCAGACTAAATTTACGGGACAGTGCTATCTAAAGGAAGATTAATATATCTCTTCCGAGGTTAACATTAGCTCAGTTTGGCACTTCTTCTTTTTGCCACTCTGAGCTAGAGAGAACATCTGCTCAAGAGCTTCCAGATGGTTATCTATTACCACCTCTCCAAACTCCCCCTTTAGACGCTCAACTACTTTACTCTGCCACCCACTCCCACTAGTCTCAGCCAGCTCTTTTAGTTCGCTATAGATAGCACATACTCTATTTTGCAACTGGATTCGGAGTAGTGATTCAATAAGCAAGTCAGTGCCAGTACCCTTAGTGCGTCCAAAAAAATCATCTCCACTATCCTCCCGTGCAGAGAGCACTAGATTGAGCAGGTGTGAGCTCTCTACAGCCAACCGCTTTAAAGGTTTTTTTGTTGATCGTTTAGTGAGCAGATCCAAAGTGACCCCATGTCGTTTAGTGATAGATGATACTTTCTCTATTTTTCTATTAATAGCAGCTTCTCGTTCTGCAGTTATATTTTTGAGAGCCTTAGAAATTTTAGCTTCACTCTCTGCCTCTGCCTCCGCATCAATATCTTCATCATCAGCGCCAGCATCTTGCTCTACATCTTCAATTTCAGCAGAGTCTACCTCTTGACTTGAATTTTCATTACTCTGCTCCTCCTCTTCCTCCTCCTCTTCCTCCGCTATTAATTCTGTACTCTCTTCAATATAGCTATCACTATTATCAGACTTCTCCTCCTCCTCCTGCTGCGGCTGCGGTTGCGACTGTAGTGAGGAGCTCTGTTTAACTTTAACTTGATTAGATGATTTTCTAAAAAGAGTTACGATCGCAAAAGGTATCGCAGCTAGGAGGATAGTTGTAGCTAAGTAACGCTCATCCAGCGTAAGCAGAAGCAGAGCAATTATTATAGTAGGGAGGATAAGTTTCATAGTTATAGGTGTAATTATAGCTGATTTTTCATTAAATTCCCCATAAAAGAGATCTTGGTAGAGTACATTCTGGTAAGATAATTGACCACAATGAACGATAAATTTTTAGAACGATTCAGTGCGCTCTCTAGAGTGTATGGAGAGGCTGGTCTGGAGCAGCTTGCACAAACCCATATCTGCGTAGTAGGGATTGGTGGAGTCGGCTCTTGGGTAGCTGAAAGTTTGGCACGCTCTGCAGTGGGATCAATTACGCTAATTGATGGAGATACCGTTGCCCGCAGCAATATAAATCGTCAAGTTATCGCCCTAGAGAGTAGTGTGGGTAGAGCTAAGGTTGAAGTTATGCGCGAGCGTATTCTGGATATAAATCCAGAGTGTCACTGTAACCCAATTCAAGCTGAACTATCTGCTAGTAATATGCGAGAGCTTCTAGAGCAAGACTATAACTGTGTGATTGATGCGATAGATGGAGTTAAAGTAAAGTCACAGATGGCGTACCACTGTCGGCGCAATAAAATTAAGTTGGTAATGACAGGTGGAGCAGGGGGGCTGTTAGACCCAACTCAAGTAAGAATTTGTGACCTCTCTAAAACTTATAATGATCCACTCGCCGCAAAAGTACGCTCTGAGTTGCGCCGTAACTACAACTTCTCTCGAAACAAAAAACGAAGTTTTGGTATTCCGTGCGTCTACTCAACTGAACAGCAGCGCTACCCAACCACTGCAGATAGTGGTGAAGTATCATATCGTAAACCAGGAGTTGCTGGTCTATCCTTAGATTGCGCTTTTGGTTACGGCTCTAGCGTCTCTGTAACCGCAGCAATGGCACAAGCTGCTACATTTAAGGTGATACAGCTTAGTCTGCAATCAATAAATAAGCAATTAAAAGGTTGACTAAAGCTACAATATCTATATAACAATATCTATATAATATACCGCTCAAATATCTGCGCCCGTAGCTCAGCTGGGTAGAGTAAAATTATTACGATAGGATAAGGAGGAGTATTTAATTATGGAAGAATTTATCCCAAAAAAATTACCTTTAGGAGTAGAGCTTGAGACAAAAGAGATACTAAAAAAAGTCATCAG
>JABHVM010000012.1 GCA_018658305.1 Thiotrichales bacterium
ACTCGTTAAATGGATGCTTGGTGTAGTAATAGCTGCAACTGTATTGCCTTTACTAAAAAAAATGTTCTGACTTTTGGGTTAGAACTGAGCAGTAGAAAAGCAGGGGGCAAAGAAAATATTAAATAAATCACACTCTGACCCTGATTATTTCTGATTATTTTTTTAAAGGTTAAGTAATTAATGATTTTACAATGAACAAATTTAACTCTAAAACAAATATAGAAGATAGTCACGCAGACAGCCTATTAGAAAATAGAGGTAACTTATTAGATTCTGTTAATAAAGTTCTAAAAAAACTCACCCTAGTAAAAGATAAAGAGAGATCTTTGTTTTTAGCAAATAAACTTTTTGCTGAAATTATTTATGATGTTGCATATCTTGAAGGAAGCCCGTACACCTTTCCTGAAGTACAAACCCTATTGGAAGGTATTACTGTTGGTGGGCATAAACTAGATGATGAGAAGCTAATAATTAATCAATCTAATAGTTGGAAACTATTATTAGAGATGGTTAAGAAAAATGAATTTACTATATCTAAAGAAGTTGTCTTAAAACTTCATACAAAAGTTGCTAAAGAAGAAGCATTAAAGTGGGGGAGTTTTAGAGATGGTCAAGTCTATATTGCTGGTACAGAGTGGATGCCACCAGCTCATGAAGCGTTAGATGCAATATTTAAAAGTGTCACTAAAGATATAGAGACAATAGCAAATCCTTATGAAAAAGGTATTTGCTTGTTTCTTTATATGGCAAGAAATCAATTTTTCTATGATGGCAACAAAAGAACAGGGCGTTTAATGATGAATGGAATTATACTTAGCGCTGGATATGAAGCCATTAGCATTCCTGCTAAGAGTAAACAAGCGTTCAATGAGAAGATGATTAGGTTTTATAATTCAGGCGATACAATTGAGATGTTAGAGTTTATTCTATCTTGTAGCCGAGTCTAGTATAAAAGGGGTCAAGAGTATAAAAGTATAAAAGGGGTCAGGTCTTTACTTTTGCACTCTACGCCGAAAAGTTGGAAGAGATCTCCTCTTTCTGATGTGTTAAAATAGCCTCTTTTATACTTGCGTTTATACTTGGACTTTATACTTAAAACTTCCAACTTTACTATTTGCCACTCTATAAATTAGAAGGATAATCTCTATGGAACTCAGCTCTCTTACCGCAGTCTCTCCCGTTGATGGTCGTTATGGTCGTGCCACTAGCGATCTACGGCTTATATTTAGTGAATATGGACTTATTCATCACCGTGTTTTAGTTGAGGTGCGTTGGCTCCAGATGTTGGCGGACAACTCTGGAGTTGCTGAAGTACCTCCTCTCTCGGAGAGTGCTCAGCATATCCTTAATGCTATGGTTGATAATTTTAGTGAAGAGGATGCCCAGCGAGTTAAGAATATTGAGAGTACTACAAACCACGATGTTAAGGCGGTCGAGTATTTCATTAAAGATAAAATTAGTGGTAATAGTGAGCTAGAGGCTATTAGTGAATTCATCCACTTTGCCTGCACCTCTGAGGATATAAACAATCTATCTCACGCTCTGATGCTACGAGAATCACGCACTCAAGCTATTCTTCCAAAGATGGATGAGATTATAGATGCACTTAGTGATTTGGCGCATGAGTTGGCTGATGCACCTATGCTCTGTAGAACTCATGGGCAACCTGCCACTCCATCAACCATGGGAAAAGAGGTTGCGAATGTAGTCTACCGTCTGCGCCGCCAACGCGAGCAGCTTACTCAGATCAACTTCTATGGCAAGATCAATGGCGCAGTTGGTAACTATAATGCCCATCTTGTAGCATATCCAGAACTTAACTGGGAGGAGATTGCGGAGCAGTTTGTGGAATCTCTTGGTCTTAGCTGGAATCCATATACCATTCAGATCGAACCTCATGACTACATTGCTGAGTTCTTTCATGTGATCAGCCGCTTCAACTCTATTTTGCTAGATTATGATCGTGATGTCTGGGGTTATATCTCACAAGGTTACTTTAAGCAGAAGACTATTGAGGGTGAAGTTGGCTCCTCTACCATGCCTCATAAAGTGAACCCTATAGATTTTGAAAACTCTGAAGGCAATCTGGGTATTGCTAATGCGATTATGGGACATCTTGCTGAGAAGCTAGTGATCTCGCGAGGGCAGCGTGATTTAACCGATTCCACTGTATTGAGAAACCTTGGAGTTGGCATCGCTCACAGCATGATCGCCTACAACTCTACTCTGCGTGGAATTAGTAAACTTGAGATCAATAGAGAAAAGCTCCTAAACGAGCTCGACAACAGTTGGGAAGTGCTTGCTGAGCCTATCCAGACTGTTATGCGGCGTTACGCCATAGAGAATCCGTATGAGAAGCTAAAAGATCTGACCCGTGGACAGGGTATCACAAGAGATGCTCTCTTGAGTTTTATAGAGGAGTTAGATATTCCTGACGAAGCTAAAGCTGCTCTGCGAGAGCTAACCCCGAGCAACTATATTGGCAATGCTATCTCTCAAGCCAAACGTATATAATTTTATATAATTAGATTTAGAGGAGTAAATTAGTGATCAATGATTCTAAAATAGTTGTTGCCCTAGATTTTCCAACAGAGGCTGCAGCATTAGAACTTACAGCTAAACTCAGCCCTGAAGAGTGCAAACTTAAAGTTGGTAAAGAGCTCTTTACCAGAGCTGGGAGGGGTATAGTTGAGAAACTTGTAGCTGATGGATTTGATCTATTTCTCGACCTTAAATACCACGATATTCCAAATACCGTTGCTCACGCCTGTGCGGCAGCTGCCGATCTTGGAGTATGGATGGTAAATGTCCATGCCTCTGGCGGCAGAAAGATGATGGAGGCAGCTGCTGAGATTTTTGCAAAAAGAGGAGAGTCACCACTCCTTATTGCTGTAACTGTATTGACTAGTATGGATCAGAGTGATCTGACTGAAATTGGATTAGAGATTGATCCTGCACAACAAGTATCTCGACTAGCTACTCTTGCCCAAAGCTCTGGAATGGATGGAGTAGTATGCTCTCCTCTGGAGATAGAGCTTCTCAGAAATGAGTTAAATAGAGATTTTAAATTAATCACCCCTGGAATTCGCCCTGCTGGCTCTGCGACTGGTGATCAGAAGAGAGTTATGACTCCTGCCGATGCAGTTAAAATGGGTAGTGATTGGTTAGTAATTGGGAGACCGATAACCCAAGCTCCAGACCCTGTAGCAGCTTTACATAGTATAAATAGTTCACTGAAGAACTAGCTTCTATTTAACCCTGCTCGCCTATCTCTACTCGCATGTCTACTCGCCTGACACTCCTAAAATAGGCTTAATACTGTCCCAAGTTTTACACCCTGGGCACTGCCAATGTAGATTATGGGCTTGAAAACCACACTGCCCACAGAGATACTCTGGCTTCTCTTCTTGAAGCTGACTAGTTAGCATCTGCAACCCCAGCAGCCCTTGCTTAGACTTTTCATCTTGAGCATGGGCCAAATTTAACTTAATCAACCTCTCTAAACCGCGCACTGATGGGCGTTGCATCAACTGCTTTATGAGAAATTGCTCTGCAACTTTCTCGCCATGCATAAGCTGAATCTGCTCTACTGTTGCAAGTAGAACTGTGGTACTAGGATACTCTTGAAGAAGCCTATTAAGATAGGAGTATACTTCAGCCTCATCACCCTCTTGACGATAGATTTTTATTAGTGGGGTTATAATGTTTGGAATAAAGCTAGAGTTCTGCTCTTCAACCATCTTATAACTAACAATTGCGCCCGCTCGATCACCCTGTAGCAGCAGCAGCTCTGCCTGAAGTATGGTCGCACGAACAGCCTTAGGATCCTCATTAAGAGCTGACTTCACTAACTTCAAGGCTTCATCAATATCTTCTTGATCTTTTGCAAGCTCAGCCTGTTCACATATAAACTGCGCAATCACTGGAGAGTTTTTCTCTGAAACATTAACTCTATTCTTACCACTTCCATCGATCTGTTTACGCAACATCTCAATAGCACGATCCCACTCTCGTTCTTGCTGATATATTATTACTAACTGACTATAAGCCTCTTCTTGATATACTCCGAGTTGCAACAGGTCTTGTAACGGCTCTTCGGCTCGATCTAGAAGTCCAGCTTTCATATAATCAAGCCCCAACTCTAAAAGAGCATGGCTTCGCTGTTTTGTAGTTAAGTTACCGCTACTGACTAAGTTATTATGGAGCTGAATAGCTTGAGATGTATCACCTTGACGGCGAAATAGAGTACCAAGAGCGAGATGGGTTTCAACCATCTCTGGCTCCTCTTCCACCAAGCGTGTAAATAGATCGATAGCTCGATCTTGTTCTTGGTTAATTAGATAGTTTAGACCACGAAAGTAGTCTGTTGAGAGAGTTGAGCAGCGTTGATCACTGCGTTGCGTACCACCTTGACGGGCAAACCACCACCCAGAGGCGGCTGCCACTGGGAGGAGGATAAACCCTAAGTAGGGAATAAATGAGTTCAAGACTTGTTTTTAAGCCAAGCCTCGTTAACTCGTTCACGCATATCTTTACCTGGCTTAAAGTGTGGCACATGCTTCTCCTGCAGAGCAACAGCCTCTCCAGTTTTAGGATTGCGCCCCATTCTAGCTCTGCGGTGATGCAGAGAGAAACTTCCGAAACCACGGATCTCTATGCGTTCACCAGCTCCGAGTGCACTGCTCATTGAATCAATAATAGCTCTTACCGCCGTATCTACATCAGTATATGCTAGATGTGGTTGTTTTCTATATAGCGACTCAATTAGTTCTGATTTTGTCATTACTTACTCCTCTTTTATAAACTTATGATCCCATCTGTTCTTTGATCAAATCTCCGATAGTAGTACTACCAGATTTTTCATCTACAGCATTAGCATCATTGTACTCTTTTATTGCTTTCTCTTCATCCAATGAATCTTTCTGTTTAACAGACAAGTTAAGTGTATTTGATTTACGATCCACACCTAGAATAGCAACTTCAATCTCTTCACCTTGAGTAAGGTTAGTTCGTGCATCTTCAACTCTCTCTTGTGAGATCTCTGCAACTCTTAGATATCCAGTAACATCTTCAGTTAGCTGAATAACCGCACCGCGAGCATCAACTTCACCGATAGTTCCAGTTACGATAGTTCCTCGTGGATTCTCTGCAACATAAGTTGAGAATGGATTCTGCTCAAGCTGTTTGATACCTAGAGATATTCTTTCACGATCTGCATCGATAGCCAATACCACAGTTTCAACCTCATCTCCTTTCGTGAAGCCCTTAATAACTTCTTCTCCACTCTCATTCCATGAGATATCAGAGAGGTGAACTAGACCATCAATATCGCCATCTAGACCGATAAAGATACCGAACTCAGTGATAGACTTAATATTACCTGTAAGACGATCACCCTTCTTATGCGATACTGTGAATAGCTCCCATGGGTTTGCTTTACACTGTTTCATACCAAGCGATATACGGCGGCGCTCTTCATCAATATCTAGCACCATAATCTCAACCTCATCACCAAGTGCTACTATTTTAGATGGGTGAACATTTTTATTAGTCCAATCCATTTCAGAAGTGTGGACTAGCCCCTCAACTCCATCTTCAATTTCAATAAAGCAACCGTAGTCTGCAATATTTGTAACTTTACCAAACACTCTTGTAGATGCAGGGTAACGACGCTCTATATTCATCCAAGGATCTTCTGCTAACTGTTTTAGACCAAGCGAGACACGGCTCTTTTCACGGTCATAACGGAGTACTTGAACATCAATCTCATCTCCAACTGTTACGATCTCAGATGGATGACGAACTCGTTTCCACGCCATATCTGTAATGTGGAGTAGACCATCAATACCGCCAAGATCGATAAATGCGCCATAATCGGTAAGGTTCTTAACAATACCTTTAACCTGCATACCATCTTCAAGAGTCTTAAGAAGCTCTTCGCGCTCTGCGCTGTATTCAGCCTCAACCACCGCACGGCGGGAGACAACAACATTATTTCGTTTCTGATCAATCTTGATAACTTTAAACTCAAGATCTTTACCTTCAAGATATGAAGTATCACGAACTGGGCGCACATCAACCAGTGATCCTGGAAGGAACGCACGCACATCATCAAGATCTACGGTAAAGCCGCCTCGAACCTTACCACTAATAACACCGATAATAGTCTCATTAGCCTCTTGCGCAACTTCCAAACGCTTCCACGCCTCTTGAAGTTTTGCCTTCTCGCGAGAGAGAATTGTTTCACCATAGCCATCAGCTACTGACTCTAGCTCAACTTCTACAATATCACCAATTGCAACCTCTAACTCACCATCACGGTTCATAAACTGATCCGTTGCAATTGCAGCTTCAGTCTTCAGACCTGCATTAATCAATACAACTTCATCTGTAATATCGATCACTGTTCCACTGACCATCTCTCCACTCTCCATCACTGTGGATTTGAAGCTCTCTTCTAGAAGTTCCGCAAAATTCTCGCTCATAATAATTTTTCCTAAATATAACTCTATAGGTCATCTATAACTATCTATTTTAGTGACTCTAATAAAGCTGTTGTGGGGATTTCATTATCCCGTTCATAAAAAAAGTGCCGCTACTTGTGCACCAAACTAATATCTACCAACTTTTACATCTTACCTAAACTACGATCTTTTACCAAATTCAACACCGTAGATATAACTTCATCAATAACCATCTCAGTTGTATCTATGGTAACTGCATTATCTGCTGCACGCAGCGGTGAGGCAGAACGCTCAGAATCTCTACGATCTCTCTCTTCAATCTCACGCTGTATCTTGCTTTGGAGGGTGCGTATACTAACACTATCTTCTTTCTCTCTCAACCCTTTATTGGTTAATTGTAGATATCGTCTTTTCGCACGCTCCTCTGCACTAGCTATCAGAAATATTTTTAATGGAGCGTCTGGAAACACTGTTGTGCCCATATCTCTACCATCTGCAACTACTCCAGGATTGATCTCAAAATCACGCTGCCTTTGGAGTAGTGCCTCACGAACTGCTGGAACTGCTGCCACTTTAGAGGCTGCACTCCCTGCATCTTCCGTTCTAATATCTGCAGTAACATCTTCTCCATCAAGTATTACACGCACTCCTAAATCTGGATCTTCTGTTCCAAATGAGATATCAAGCTTAGATGCTTCTGCACCGAGAGAATTTTCATCACTAAAACTTATCCCCTTTTTCTTAGCAGAGAGCCCTAACACTCTATACAGTGCGCCACTATCTAAGTAGTTAAGTCCAAGTTTATTTGAGAGAAGTAGTGAGATAGTTCCCTTACCAACCCCGCCTGGCCCATCCACTGTAATTACTAACGGTTTCTCTATAGACATTTCAACAGACATTTAACTCTCTCTTATTTTTAAGCCAACACTACTAGCCAATTGACTAAAGCCTGGAAAGGATGTATTTACATTATCACAATCTAAAATCTCAATCTCAGCAGTAGCTCGCAGTGCTGCAATCGCAAACGACATAGATATCCTATGATCCCCATGAGACTCTACAGTTCCCCCGCTAAAACTATCTCCACCCTCAATAATAATTCCATCAGGAGTAACCTCAACTTCAACTCCAAGTATGGCAAGACCATCAGCCATAACTTGAATCCGATCACTCTCTTTAACTCTAAGCTCTTCCGCACCGCTTAACAAGGTCTGTCCATCAGCTACAGCAGCAGCCACAAACAGTACAGGAAATTCATCAATAGCTAATGGCACTTGCTCCAATGGAATCTCTATCCCATGCAGTGGTGCATATTTAACTCGCAAGTCAGCTACTGGCTCACCTCCAGAGATAGTCTCATTTAGAAGTTCGATATCAGCTCCCATCTCTCGTAAGATATTAATAACACCAATACGAGTTGGGTTGATTCCTACATGCTCTAAGAGCAGATCAGACCCTTGTGCGATAGATGCTCCCACCAGAAAAAAAGCTGCGGATGATATATCAGCAGGAACATCTACAGCTACAGCGTTTAGCGAACCTCCGCCTGTTAAGCATACTTTAGACTCCCCATCTCCAAAATTTTCTCTTCTAACCTCATACCCAAACCCTTGCAACATTCTCTCCGTATGATCACGCGTTGGCGCAGGCTCAGTAACACAAGTCTCACCCTGCGCATATATACCAGCCAGAAGTAACGATGACTTAACTTGAGCACTCGCCATAGGCATCTCATACTCAACCCCAGAGAGATGATCGCTCTTGCTAATTTTTAGTGGTGCAGTTCCATCATCTTCACTAGCTATCTCTGCCCCCATACTCTGCAAAGGATCAGTCACGCGACGCATAGGACGACTTGATAGTGATTCATCTCCACTCAGAACAAGTTCAAACTTAGCCGCTCCAGAGAGCAATCCAGAGAGAAGGCGCATCGATGTTCCAGAGTTACCGAGATAGAGATCTCCAACTGGTTGCGAGAGACCGCCCATACCAACACCGTAAATAGATACCTCTCCAGCTACAGGGCCATCAATAGAGACGCCCATTTCACGAAAAGCTTGTAGAGTTGCTAGACTATCTTCCCCCTCTAAGAACCCACTGACCTTAGTCACCCCCTCAGCTAACGCTCCCAACATAATAGAACGGTGTGAGATTGATTTATCACCTGGAACACGAATAGCACCCAACAGTTGACTACCAGGGTTAACTGTAAATTTAAGTTTCCCACTACTCATAACATATTACTCATTGCATATTACTCACTGTTAACCATTAATTAATCATTCACTTCTTATAGTGCTCATCACGAGCCTGTTTAGCTCGCACAAAAATATTCTCTAACTCTACACCATTTTCTGCTCTAATAAACTCCTCGATCTGCTCTAGCTCCTCTCTAAATACGCTGAGCTTATGCAAGAGTGCATCTCTATTTGCCATTGATATATCGCGCCACATAACTGGACTACTTGATGCAATACGGCTAAAGTCACGAAATCCTCCTGCCGCATAACGAAATATCTCTTGGTGTGACTCATCCCTAGCTAGAGAATCAACTAACGCATAAGCCAGCAGATGAGGAAGATGGCTAGTAGCAGCCAGCACCTCATCATGGTGCTCAACCTCCATCTCCACGACTTCAGCACCTACTAATTCCCACATTTCAGTTACTGTTTTAACTGCCTGCAAATCACTATCTGCAAGAGGTGTAAGAATCACTCTACGATTTTGATAGAGTTCTGCAAAAGATGCCGCCGCTCCACTCTGCTCAGTTCCAGCAATAGGATGAGCAGGAATAAAGTTAGTAGGAACCAATCCAAAAGCTGCAACTGCACTATCTACTACTGCACCTTTAACACTACCAACATCTGTTATTACCGCATTCTCTGCGATGTGCCCTACCATCGCTCTAAATATATCTTCAATAGCACCAAGAGGAGTTGAAACCACAATCAAATCTGCGTTAGTTACAGCCTCTGCCACACTATCTGCAATAGAGTCTATAACTCCAAGATCTAATGCATGCTCTAAATTATCTCTTCCTCTGCCATACCCAACCACATCTCCAACTGCTCCTACCTGACGCAGAGCACGCACTAAAGATCCTCCTATTAGTCCCACCCCTAACAACGCAACCCTTCTAAACTTTACTGGATTAATCTGTAAACTCATAATAGACCTCGCAATACACTTAAACAGCGTCTATTCTCTTCGGGTAGACCAATTGAGATACGCAGATGATCAGGCATTCCGTAGTTGGCAATGGGGCGTGTAATAACTCCTTGCTGCTCCATTGCTCTGAAAATTGGAGCAGCCTCAATCCCCAGATCAACTGCGATGAAATTTCCTGCTGATGGAATCCACTTAAGATTGAGTTGCTTAAACCCATATTCAAACTTAGCCATCTCCTCTCTATTTAGCTCCACCACTCTCTTAATATGTGAGTTATCACTGAGGGCTGCAACTGCAGCTGTCTGCGCTAGTGAGTTAACATTAAATGGTTGCCGCACTCTATTCAAGAGCTCTGCTACCCGCTCACTTGATAGAGAATAACCAACTCTATATCCAGCTAGACCATACGCTTTAGAGAAGGTTCTAGTTACAATTAGATTAGGAAACTCTGCCAACCACTTACTACTATCCACTGTATCTGCTGCAATATCTGCAGCAGTATCTATATTAACTCTATCTTGCATAAACTCAATATATGCCTCATCAACTACCACCACAACTTGTTCAGGAATATTTGTTAAAAATTTATATAGCTGTTCTCTACTAACCCAGTTACCCGTTGGATTATTGGGATTCGCAACCCATACCACACGCGTAGTCTCATCAACTGCAGCTGCCATAGCTGTAAGATCATGCCCCCAATCAAGGGCTGGTACTACCACAGCAGTTGCCCCTACAGCTTGAGTGACTAGTGGATATACTGCAAAAGCATGTTCAGAGAAAATCGAAGCTCTTCCTTCCCCTAGAAAAGTTCGAGCTATCAGATCCAACACATCATTCGAGCCATTGCCCACAGTTATCTGCTCTGGAGTGCAATTATGGTGTGCTGCCAATCTTTCTCGTAAGAGTATAGCTCCACCATCTGGATAACGAGCCTGCTCACTTGGAGCACTAGTTAAGTACGACTTAATAGCCTCCACCACCATTGGCGATGGACCAAGAGGATTTTCATTAGAAGCTAGCTTTATTATTTCTGTTTCATCCATCCCAATTTCACGAGATAGGGTAGATATTGGCTTACCTGGCTGATAGGGGTGAAGCCCCTGAACCCCAGCCATAGAGTAGTTATAGAGGTCGCAGCTCATATATATAGATCAGATAATTGCCTTAGGATAAGATCCTAAAATACGGAACATACTTGCCGCAGACTCCAACTGCTGGAGGGCACTCTTAACATTCTCATCTTCTGCGTGCCCTTCAATATCGACAAAAAATAGGTAGTCCCAATTACCTCTCCGTGAGGGGCGAGACTCTATTCTACTCATAGACACACCTCTCTCAGAGAGTGGAGTTAATAACTCATAGAGAGCACCTGGCTTATTATCTGTTGAGATAAGAAGTGAGGTCTTGTCATTGCCACTAGCTGCTGGGGACTCCTTACCGATAACTAAAAAACGGGTACTGTTATCTGGCTCATCTTCCATATTTTTAACCAACAGATTAAGACCATATATATCTGCAGCCATATCACCAGCAATTGCTGCTGCCCCGATCTCTTGTGAAGCCAAACGAGCTGCTTCCGCATTACTTGATACTGCAATCTGTTCAACCCCAGAGAGATGCTCTTCCAATCCAGCTCGACACTGCGCCAGTGCTTGTTGATGAGAGTAGACTTTATTAATTTCGCTAGCAGAATCCATCTTACCCATAAGGTGGTGATGAATCCGTAACTCAACCTCACCGTTAATCTGCAGCGGCGAGTTAATAAACATATCTAAGGTATGAGTAATAACACCTTCAGTTGAGTTCTCAACTGGAACCACACCATAGTTTGCTTCACCAGATTCAACATCATGAAACAGAGCTGGAATTGAACTAAGTGGACGAGTTTTAACTGACCTCCCAAACTGCTTAAGGGCTGCACCCTGAGTAAATGTACCCTCAGGACCAAGATATGCGATTTGAAGCGGCTCTTCCAGCGCTAAACATGCGGACATAATTTCACGGAACAGCCGAGCCATCTCTTCATCACTAAGAGGACCATCGTTTCGTTTCATCACTTGCGCTAAAACTTGAGCCTCTCGCTCTGCTCTATAGAAACTGCCGCCACCCCCTGCAGAGGTTTTTATTGTAGCAACCTCTTGAGCAAGCGCAGCTCTGCGACTGATAAGACCCTGTATATCTAGATCTAACTGATCAATCTCTACTCGTATCTGTTGCAAATTCTCAGTCAATTTAACTATCCTACTAGCCTAAACTACATGTACTGCAAGCACACCATCGATCGCCCTGATCTGATCAGCTACACTCTCTGCAACCTCACCTTCCACATCAAGTAGATTGTATGCCATATCATCTCTAGATTTATTCATCATATCAACAATATTAATTTCTGCTTCAGCCAATATAGAGGTTACCTGCCCAACCATATTTGGCACATTGGAGTTAGCAACAGTTATACGGGTATCGCCAGCTCTCGGCATACTCATCTCTGGGAAGTTTACCGAGTTGGTTATATTTCCATTTTCAAGATAGTCTTTAACTTCGTCTGCAACCATAATCGCACAGTTATCTTCTGCCTCTGCGGTTGATGCACCAAGATGAGGTAGACAGACAACACGAGGGTGATCTTTATTCTCATTAGTTGGAAAGTCATTAATGTAGGCATATACTTTACCAGAGTCTAGAGCCTTTAGAACTGCGCTATCATCAACAATACCACCACGAGCAAAGTTCATAATAACTACACCATCTTTCATATTAACTAGGCGCTCTTCATTAATCATATTTTTTGTAGCATCAATTAACGGCACATGAAAAGTGACAAAATCAGCTTTCGCAAGTAGCTCGTCAACGCTATGCGCACGCACAGCATCAGCAGAGAGCTTCCAAGCACTCTGAATTGTAACTGTTGGATCATAGCCGACAACTTTCATTCCTAACGAAATAGCAGCATTTGCAATTTCAACACCAATTGCTCCAAGACCGATAACCCCTAAAGTGCGTCCAGGAAGTTCAAAACCGACATATTTCTTTTTACCAGCTTCTACATCTTTTGCGATTGAACTATCATCTCCTTCTAGATTTTTAGCATAATTCCAAGCTTGTGCAATATTACGACTTGCCATCAACATACTGGAGATAACTAACTCTTTAACTGCATTTGCATTTGCTCCAGGAGCATTAAATACAGGTATACCACGCTCTGTCATCTTAACAACAGGTATATTATTTACTCCAGCCCCTGCACGACCAACCGCTTTTAGAGTCTCTGGAATTTCCATATCGTGCATTTTATATGAACGGAGTAAGATCGCATCAGGGTGTTGAATTTCTGAAGCTATCTCATAATTATCACGAGGCAGACGGTCAAGCCCAACTGCCGCGATATTATTTAAAGTTAAAATTTTATTCATAATTTATCCTTGTTCTTTTTCAAATTCTTGCATATAAGATATTAATGAGTCAACACCCTCTTCTGGCATTGCATTATAGATACTAGCACGCATCCCCCCAACTGAACGGTGCCCTTTAAGAGTGACTAAACCGCGAGCTGCCGCCCCCTCAAGGAAAGCTCCATCCAACTCAGCATCAGCAAGTGTAAATGGAATATTCATCCAAGAGCGTCCATTTTTAGCTACAGGGTTAGCATAAAAATCAGAGTTGTCAATCGCCGCATAGAGCTTCTCAGCCTTACGCCTATTGATCTCACCAATCGCCTCTAAACCACCCTGCTCTTTAATCCACTCAAAAACCAATCCTGCCATATACCAGCTGTATGTTGGCGGAGTGTTATACATAGAGTCTGCACCTACATGCGTTGCGTAGTTAAACATTGCTGGAGTGTTATCTGCAGCACCACCAACAAGATCTTCACGCACAATAACTATAGTCAACCCTGCTGGGCCAATATTTTTCTGCGCTCCTGCATAGATAACTCCATACTTTGATACATCCATAGGACGCGAAAGAATTGTCGATGACATATCTGCAACTAGTGGCACACCACCTGTCTCTGGAAGATAGTCAAATTCAACACCACCGATTGTCTCATTTGGAGTGAAGTGTACATAGGCTGCGTTACTATCAAGCTGCAACGACTCCTGCGTAGGTACTGAGGCGAAGCCTGACTCTGAAGTATCAGCAGCTAGATTTACGCTACAGTAGCGTTTAGCCTCAGATACTGCCTTTTTAGACCACATCCCTGTATTTAAGTAGTCAGCACTCTCTTTGCCTCGTAGAAGATTTAGTGGAACCATCGCAAACTGGCTAGATGCGCCACCTTGTAAAAAGAGAATCTTATAGTTATCAGGGATTGCCATAACCTCTCGCAGATTACTCTCTGCAGCTGCGGCTATAGACATATAGTCTTTACCACGATGACTCATCTCCATCACTGACATTCCAGCACTATTCCACTCTAACATCTCTTGCTGTGCTCTCTCAATAACTGCTGTAGGCAACATTGCAGGTCCTGCACTAAAGTTATAACTTCTTCCCATAATTAATATCCTTATATTTTCATTGACTAATTTTAATTAATTTTCAGCATCGTTGCTAGAGTCATCGTCAGAATCATCGGCAATCTCTTCACTCTCTTCAACTCGTTCAAGGCCAACTAACTCAGTTCCTTTATCGAGACGAATCAATCTTACACCTTGAGTATTTCTACCCTGACTACCGACCTCTGCGACCTTAGTCCTAACTAAGATACCACCGCTTGAGATCATCATAATCTCTTCACTATCATCTACCTGAACAGCACCTATAACCTCGCCGTTGCGTTCAGAAGTCTGAACTGAGATCACTCCTTTAGTTCCTCGTCCTTTACATGGATACTCTTCGAGCGGAGTTCTCTTTCCATATCCATTTTTAGTTGCAGTTAAAATATGGCTCTTATCTGGCACTATAAGAGAAATTATAGTCTCACCAGCATCAAGTTTCATCCCCTTAACTCCTCGTGCTGTTCTACCCATAGAGCGCACTACTGACTCTGTAAAGCGTACCGCTTTACCACCACTAGCAAAGAGCATAATATCACTCTCTCCATCGGTAACTTCTACCCCCACTAACTCATCATCATCTCGCAATTCAACGGCAATCAGACCAGCACTGCGCTGTCTAGAAAATGCCGTTAGTGGAGTCTTTTTAACTATTCCTCTCTTTGTTGCCATAAAGATATATTTATCTTCTGCATACTCACGCACAGAGAGGAATGCAGTAATCCGCTCACCATCTTCTAGCGATAGAAGGTTATTGATCGGTTTTCCACGAGCAGTACGACCCGCTTGTGGCAGTTGATAAACTTTAAGCCAGTAGAGTCGTCCACGGGTAGAGAAGCATAAAACTGTATCGTGAGTACTAGCTACAATCAGGCGTTCAATAAAATCTTCATCTTTAGTTGCCGCCGCGCTCTTACCTCGTCCACCTCGTTTTTGCGCTCTATAGTCTGCAATTGGTTGCGCCTTAACATAACCTCCATGAGATAGAGTAACTACCACATCCTCCTCATTAATAAGATCCTCTAATGAGAGCTCCTCTTGATTTTGAACTATCTCTGTTTTACGCTCATCACCATACTTTTCTCTCATCTCAACCAACTCTTCGCGAATAACCTCCATCAAACGATCTGGATTACGCAAAATATTGAGAAGCTCTGCTATTTTTTCAAGCAGAACACGATACTCATCTAAAATCTTCTCTTTCTCTAACCCAGTTAGACGGTGCAGTTTTAGATCAAGAATCGCTTGAACCTGAACAGGCGAGAGATGGTAGAGACCATCCACCAACCCAAAACCATCCTCTAAACTCTCTGGTCTAGTATCGTCAGAGTTAGCACTACTTAACATATCAACGACAATACCTGGCTCCCACCCTTGCGCCGCCAACTTAACCTTAGCCTCTGCAGGAGTCGCAGATGCTTTAATCATCGCAATAATAGGATCGATATTGGTCAGCGCAATTGCCAGCCCCTCCAGCACATGCGCTCGCTCACGTGCTTTGCGTAATTCATAGAGTGTACGGCGTGTTACCACCTCACGACGGTGACGCACAAACACCTCTAGCGCCTGCTTCAGATTGATCAACTTTGGCTGACCATCCACCAGCGCAACCATATTAATGCCGAACACATTCTGCATCGTAGTCTGCTTAAAAAGATTGTTGCGTACTACATCAACAACCTCACCGCGCTTGATCTCAATAACCATGCGCATACCATCTTTATCTGACTCATCGCGCAGTGCTGAAATCCCTGTAAGCTTCTTATCTCGCACCAACTCCCCAATTCGCTCAAGAAGCTTTGCCTTGTTAACTTGATATGGAAGCTCATCAACTACTAAAGTCTGCTTCTTACCATCCTCCCCTTCAACATGAGTCCGAGCTCGTAGATATATTTTTCCTCGCCCTGTACGATACGCCTCATGAATCCCTTTAACCCCATTAATGATCGCAGCAGTTGGAAAATCTGGTCCTGGAACATACTCCATCAGCCCTGGCACATCAATTTCAGGATCATCAATTAGAGCAATAGTAGCACTAACTACTTCGGTTAAATTATGAGGTGGAATTTTAGTAGCCATTCCAACTGCGATACCCTCAGAGCCGTTAATCAGTAGATTAGGCAGACGAGTTGGTAAGATAGATGGTTCATGCTCGCTCTCATCGTAGTTAGGGGTAAAGTTAACAGTCTCTTTATCAAGATCTTCCAGAAGATCATGCGCCATCTTAGACATCCGAATTTCAGTATAACGCATCGCTGCCGCAGAGTCGCCATCCACCGAACCAAAGTTACCCTGCCCATCCACCAGCATATAGCGTAGCGAGAACGGTTGCGCCATTCTTACAATAGTGTCATAAACAGCTGTATCACCATGTGGATGATACTTACCGATCACATCACCGACAATACGAGCCGATTTTTTATATGCCTTATTCCAGTCATTACCTAGCTCATGCATAGCATAGAGTACACGACGATGCACAGGCTTAAGTCCATCCCGTGCATCAGGTAGCGCACGCCCCACAATCACGCTCATCGCATAGTCGAGATACGACTGACGCATCTCCTCTTCAATATTTACAGGAAGAACTTCTTTGGCAAAATCTGTCATTTTTATTGTCTGCTACCGTCTATTTTTTAGCTCAACAAAGAGCGGAATATAAGCGGGTAATTATATCAGATTTATACCAGTGGATGGAGGATGGTGAACGCATCAAAATCGATAGTGACTATCAAAAAATAGAGGATTAGAGTTGCTCTTCATTTAGAGTTACTTTTCACTAAAATAAATTAAATAAAAAACTTTAGGCCACTCCTTTTTAAGTGGAACAATTATTGTTGTCACTTATCAAGCAAGAGGTTATTTTATATGCCGTTGTGGATCTTGTCTGTTATGCAATATACGAACAATTTTTATCTGTTGATTATCAGTTTGATAAAAAACAGTATGACTTTCGACTGCCAAACTACGCATAACTGGAAGAATATTATCACGATCAACTCCCATTTCAGGGGGATCGGTTAATATCCATAACTGTGCCTGAATCTTTTCAAGATAACCATTTGCACGAGACTTGCCCCAGTTAAGGAGACTGTATCGATAAATATTTTTTAAATCATCTTGAGCAACAGGTGATATAAGCAGTGTATATACAGTCATAGCGCAGCTATTTTACTCTTTAATACTCTGAAACAGATCGTTTAACGCAGCCTTAGATTTAATAGTTACCCCTTTACCACTATCCAACTGGTCAACACCGAGTTGCAGTTGCTCACGGAGCTTAGCGAGTTTAATTTGATTAATCCACTCTTCGTGAGAATCCACAAAACGCAAAGCTTCTCTAATCACCTCACTGGCACTGCTATACAAACCACTATCTACTCTAGCTTTAACCCGAGATTCAAGTTCTGGTGTTAGAGAAATATGCATTAGGTTTTTTTCTCCTTGAACAATAAATAAAAACTAAATATAATTGAGAATACAAAGATTGTCAATTTTTGTATATAAGTTAATTGAGCAACAGTCCTGACTCACTCAAACAGCGCTGCAATCTTCTCCTTAGTCGGATTTTCTACTACCCCTCTCTCTGTTACGATCAGATCAACGAGAGAAGCTGGGGTAACATCAAAAACCGGATTCCAGCCGCTTGCCTTTTCGGCTGCGATACGGTTGCCACTACAGGAGAAGAGCTCTTCTGACTCTCTTGATTCGATTGGAATATCATCACCTGCTGCAACTGCTCGATCTATTGTTGAGGTGGGAGCGACCACCATAAACTTAATACCGTGATGTCTTGCTGCGATAGCTGCCGCATAGGTTCCAATTTTATTTGCAACATCTCCATTTGCTGCAATTCTATCTGAACCAACTACGACCCAATTTACTTTACCTTGCTTCATAAGCCATGAAGAGGCTCCATCTGCGAGCAGTGAAACTGGTATATTATCCTGTGTCAACTCCCATGCAGTCAAACGCGAACCTTGCAACCACGGTCTTGTCTCATCAGCAAATACTTCGCTCAATCTATTCTCTTCCCACGCTGACCTAATCACACCGAGAGCCGTACCATATCCGCCCGTTGCTAACGCACCAGCATTACAGTGCGTGAGAACTCCACTTCCAGAATCTATATAAGAAGACCCCAAACGCCCCATTGTTTTACAAGCAGCGATATCCTCTTGATGAATTGCGACCGCTTCGGTAGAGAGTCTCTCTACCAAACCACTCTCCTCACCATCTAATAGAGGACGCATCCGCTCAATCGCCCAGTGAAGATTTATTGCTGTGGGACGAGCGTTCGCTAACATAACTAAGTCTTCGTTCAATTCTGCACGCCAGTCTCCCCCCTTAGAGATTCTAATCTTGGCGGCTAACACCACGCCATACGCTGCGGTTACTCCAATAGCTGGCGCACCTCGCACCACCATATCGGTAATTGCCTGCGCCACTTCATCAACTGTAAAGTAAGTGGTGTATTTCTCTTGTAGCGGAAGAATCCTCTGATCTAAGAGGAAAAGGTTTTTACCATCCCACTGCACAGCTGGAGACTCGCTCCTATCCATCATCATAAATTTTAGCTCCTTATCTAATTATCTTTATATGGTAACATATTAGTTTTAAGCATTAATTTTTGTTTATTCAACTTTAGTGATTAAACCTTTGCCATCCAAGCTTGGGCATTAAAGATTAATTACAGAGGATCATTTAAGTGCAGCAGATTGATACATTAATAAGCGCCCGATGGGTTATTCCTATTGAGCCAGCTGATACAGTATTAGAGAACTACTCCATTGCCGTGCATGATGGGTTAATTCTAGAACTATTACCAAACAGTAAGGCTATAGAAAAATACCAAGCAACTCACACTTTTAATCTCGATGAGCATACAGTTATGCCTGGCTTAATCAATACTCATACCCATGCTGCGATGTCTCTTATGCGTGGCATTGCAGATGATCTTCCGCTTAAAGAGTGGCTTGAGGAGCATATTTGGCCCGCCGAACAGAAGTTAGTTACTGAATCTTTTGTGAGAGAGGGAGGAGAGCTGGCCATTGCTGAGATGTTACGCAGTGGAACTACCTGCTTCAGCGATATGTACTTTTTTCCTGATGCAACAGCTAAGGCTGCAATTGATACAGGAATTCGTGCAGTAATTGGATTGATAGTACTAGACTTCCCCACAGCTTGGGGTGAGAACGCTGATGAGTATCTGGAGAAAGGAGTTGCTCTGCACGACAGTTGTCGCAACTCTCCTCACATCCATACCGCATTTGCACCACATGCTCCCTATACTGTTTCAGATGGTCCGCTAGAAAAAATTCAGATGCTTGCCGAAGAGCTAGATATACCCATCCATATCCACCTTCACGAAACAGCTCACGAGATTGATGAATCGCTGGAACTGTATGGAGAGCGCCCTATACAGCGTTTATGGAAACTAGGACTGCTTGGTCCACGCCTAATTGCTGTTCACATGACCCAACTTACAGATGAAGAGATCGAACTTTTAGCAGAGCATAGCGTAAATATTGTGCACTGCCCTGAATCTAATATGAAACTTGCGAGTGGGTTCTGTCCTGTAAACAAACTAATAAAGGCTGGAGTTAATGTTGCGCTAGGCACAGATGGAGCTGCCAGTAACAATGATCTAGATATGTTAGGTGAGATGAAAACTGCAGCACTACTTACAAAAGGTGTCTCTGGAGACCCTACCGCCCTCTCTGCTCATAGTGCTTTGGAGATGGCAACCATAAACGGTGCTCGTTCACTAGGGATAGATGAGATAACTGGATCACTAGTAGCAGGTAAAGCCGCAGACATAATAGCCATCAACCTATCAGCATTAGAGAGCCGCCCTCTCTACAATGTAGCCTCACATATAGTATATGCAACCAACCGTCATCAAGTAGAAGAGGTCTGGGTTAATGGAAAACATCTACTTCGCAATAGAGAGTTAATCACTTTAGATAAAGAGAAAGTTAAACAGCAGGCATATAATTGGCAGGTTAAAATAGACCATTAATAGAAGTTAAACAACTCATAATATATTAAACAATTCAACTGCAAGGTAAATAAGTATGCACAATGACGCAACAATAGAGCATGATAATGTAGACCCTAAAGAGGTCGCTAAGTTTGAGGCACTCGCCCACCGCTGGTGGGATCGTGATAGCGAATTCAAACCGCTCCATGATATAAATCCACTCCGCCTAGACTACATTGAAAGGTTCGCCAGCTTAGCTGGAATGAAGATTCTTGATGTTGGTTGTGGTGGCGGAATTCTTTCAGAGAGTCTCGCGAAAGCAGGAGCTGAAGTAACTGGTATAGACATGGGAGAAGCACCCCTCTCCGTTGCAAAACTTCACCTCCTTGAGTCTAAACTGAATGTTGAGTACAAGAAAATAAGTGTAGAGGAGCTCGCCATAGCCGAGCCAAACAGCTACGATATAGTAACCTGTATGGAGATGTTAGAACATGTCCCAGACCCATCCTCCATCATTCTCGCTTGCAGCAAATTAGTTAAACCAGAGGGTGACCTCTTCTTCTCTACAATTAACCGTAACTTTAAATCTTATATGATGGCAATTATAGGAGCAGAGTACATACTGAATATGCTCCCCAAAGGAACCCATGAGCACGACAAGTTCATAAAACCATCAGAGATGGAACAGTGGAGTAGAGCCGCTAATATAAAAATAGATGACCTAACTGGGATGCACTATAATCCACTAACTATGGTCTACTCATTAGGCTCAAACCTAGATGTAAATTATTATGCACATGCTAAACCTGCCAGCAATAACGCATAAAGTAAAGCATTAAAAGTACGATGCAACGTACTAATATTAGAAGCATTTAATTAAAATGTTAATCAACTTTCTAACCCTACAATATCTCAATTATGAAAACCAACGCTATACTCTTTGACCTCGATGGTACGCTGATTGATACTGCACCTGATCTTGATCAAGCAGTTGCCGATAAGATTATTAAAAATTCCGATAAAGTATCCGAAGAGTAATATATGAGCAAAAAAATTATCATTATTTCTGGTCCTAATGGTGCTGGCAAAACAACTTTTGCCAGTGAGTTTCGCCTTTGAAACAACCCTTAGTGGGCGTGGATATGCACGCTTGATTCCTCAATGGCAGGCAGACGGATATACCGTAAAACTTTTCTTTCTGAGACTCAAAACGCCTGAACTGGCGGTTGCCCGTGTCGCCCAACGGGTTGCATCGGGCGGTCATGATATACCAAAAATAGTTATACGCCGACGATTTAAAGTAGGATTAAGTAATTTTGAAACTTTGTACAAACCATTAGTTGATGAGTGGATACTCTATGAAAACTCAGGAAGTTCCCCTATACTCATTAATAAAGGAGTAAAACAGTGAATAGAACAGAAAAGAAATCAGATAAAATAGTAACGCAAAGTAGCAGATAGTAGTTGTTATGCCTACACATACTAAGGTATACTCCTAGCCTTATGAGTCAGGTAAAAAGTAAAGGCCTGCCCCCTTTTTTTAGGAGAAGAGATGCAAGCACTAGAGTTTGAAGCAGATATTGAAAATGGCGTACTTCATATTCCTGATAATATACGAGAAGTGGGAAAAGTTCATGCTAAAGTTATCTTACTTATTAATGACAACCACAAAAAAATATCAACCCTACAAAAAAAGATTGATGAAGGAATCAAAAGTGGTGTTGGAACCCATACAATGGCAGAACTCAAAGAGGTTGCGTTGAGACGAGCTGGGTAATCTTAGGTGGGATATAAGCTGAGTCACGAAGCTGAAGAGGACATTATCAATATCTATCTTGAGGGAATCTCTCAATTTGGTTCAATACAGGCAGATAGATATCACCATAAAATAGAAGAGGCATTCTATTTTCTATCGGATAACCCCGAGGCAGCACCACTAAGAATAGAGTTAAAACCAAATATTAGAGTACATCCTACTCATTCTCATATTGTAATTTATCAAATTGAAGATAATAGTGACCTCTTTATTCTGAGAGTAAGGCATAAGCGTGAAGATTGGTTGAGCCATGATAAATTGTAATATTGTCTACTCAAAAATCCTTACGAAAGAGGGTAAATGAAAATGAGTAAAAAATGCCAATTTTGTGGAAATAAAAACATTAAAGAGACAACTGTTAAATAATTCTTAATAGTTCAAAAATTAAAACATGAAAACCAACGCTATACTCTTTGACCTCGATGGAACTCTGATTGATACTGCACCTGATCTTGCTTATGCGCTAAATGAGGTTTTGAACTCATACAGCCTACCGCTACAATCGATAGAAAAAGTGCGGGAGGTTGCCTCTTTCGGAAGTACTGTTCTACTTAAACTGGGCCTTGGAGAGAGCCTTAATGAGGTGCAATTTGAGGAGGCTCGGCAGCGCCTATTTGATATCTATAGTGCTAACATCGCTAACCAGAGCTGTCTGATGTCTGGAATGGAGACGCTTCTGGAAGATTTAGAGCGCCAGCATATTCTCTGGGGCGTAGTCACTAACAAGCCAAAACGGTTCACCGATCCATTGATGGTTGAGCTAGGGTTAGCCGATCGCTCTGCTACAACGGTGAGTGGTGATACAACTGATCAAGCAAAACCACACCCTAAACCTATGCTTTATGCCTGTCGAGAGATGTCGGTCACCCCTCAAACTTGCATATATATCGGAGATGCAGAGAGAGATATTGTGGCAGGCAGAGCAGCTGAGATGACCACACTCGCCGCACGCTTTGGCTATCTTGCACCAGACGATAAGATAGATGAGTGGGGAGCAGAGGGAGTAATAGATCATCCTATTGAAATTATGGAGTGGATAAACAGTGATTGAGACAGAACAGATAACTATATTAACGATAGTATTAGCGGTACTACTGATAATATCATTAGCTATAGCTTTACAGTTATGGCGTAGAGTAGAGCAGAGCAGAGATAAGAATAGCAGGTTACGAGAAGAGTATGCGCGTATAGAGACAACTCTAGAGAGTGAACGCAAACATACGGAAGATAGGGTTACACAGGCAAAGAGTGAAAACAGAGAGCAACTCAACCAGCTAATTAACGAATTAACCACTCAGGCTCTTAAAAATAACAGTGACTCTTTTTTGAAGTTAGCACAGGAGTCTCTGAAAAAGCACCATACTCAATCAGATGGTGACCTTAAGCAGCGTCAACAAGCTATTGACACTCTCTTAAAACCTATAAAAGATACTCTAGAGAAGAGTGATAAGCAGCTGCGAGAAATTGAGAAAGAGCGCAAAGAGCAGTATGGCGCACTCACCCACCATCTCGAAAGTATCACTTTAACTCAAAATCAACTCCAACAAGAGACTCGCAACTTAGTACAAGCTCTACGCCGCCCAGAGGTTCGTGGACAGTGGGGAGAGCTAACTCTGAAACGGTTAGCAGAACTTGCGGGAATGGTTGAACACGCTGACTTTATAGAGCAAGAGTCTACTAGAGTTGAGGGAGATCTGGATGAAAAGAGCCGCCAACTTCGCCCAGATATGGTGATTCATCTCCCTGACCAACGCGCAATTATTGTAGACGCAAAAACTCCTCTAGATGGATATATATCTGCTACCGAAGCGACCACAGACAAAGAGAGAGATATTGCTTTAGAACGCCACACTAGCAATGTACGGAAACGGGTAAGAGAGCTTGCCGCAAAAAGTTACTGGTCGCAATTTGAAGAGAGTCCAGATTTTGTGGTGCTCTTTATTCCTGGAGATCAATTTTTAAGCAGTGCATTAGAGCGTGACTACTCTCTATTAGAGGATGCTCTTAAAGAGCGAGTAATTCTAGCAACCCCAACTAGCTTAGTGGCTCTTCTCCGTGCGGTCGCTTTTGGCTGGAAGCAGCAAGAGGTCGCTCATAATGCTGCGGAGATTCGTAAAGTTGGAACCTCACTTTATGACCGTCTAGCCACTTTTAGCACCCACCTTAGTAAACTAGGGAAAAATCTAGATGGCGGTGTAGATGCCTTTAATAAAGCTATTGGCTCACTCGATCAGATGGTAATGCCAGCTGCACGCCGCTTTACTGAGATGGGGATTAATCCTAAAAAAGAGATTAAAGATATTCCGCCAATTGAGAAGTTGACTCGCACCCCTAGACACATAGATCAAAATATAGCATCAAACCACAAATTAGATGAGAACAGCAATGAGCAAGAGTAGTTATCGAGATTACACTCCTAAAACAGACCTCCTCAAAGGTCGCACTATCTTAGTTACCGGTGCAGGTAGTGGATTGGGAGCTGCAGCAGCAATCGCGTATGCCGCACATGGAGCAACGGTTATGCTGCTGGGACGCACCCAATTTAGATTAGAAGACACCTATGATGCCATAGTTGAAGCAGGCAACCCACAACCCTATATATTCTCTATCGACTTCGCTAAAGCGGAAGAACAAGATTATCGCGAACTTGCTGGCGGAATATATGATGAAGCTGGAAAGTTAGATGGACTACTTCACAACGCTGCTCATCTTGGCGATCTAAGCCCGATTGAGCACTTCTCACTCAAACAGTGGGAGACCACTTTTCAGGTAAATGTCACCGCACAGTTTCTATTGAGTAAATTCTGCATTCCACTACTGCGCCGAGCAGAAAATGCCTCAATGATCTTCACCAGCTCTGGAGTTGGCAAACAGGGAGCTGCATATTGGGGCGCTTACTCCGCTTCAAAATTTGCTAATGAAGGGATGGCACAGATACTAGCTGATGAGTTAGATGGCGATGGGGTGCGAGTAAATACTATCGATCCTGGTATAGCAAGAACCGTGATGCGTGCAAAAGCATTTCCGGCAGAAAACCCAAACATTCATCCAAAGCCAGAAGAGTTGATGGGAGCTTATCTCTATCTAATGGGTGAAGAGAGTGAAGCAGTAACAGGGCAGCGCTTTAACGCATAAAAAAACTCCCAATATACTAGATATTGAGAGTGTTTCTTAACTTTCCAGATTGCCGCTAGAATCTGTCAGCTCGAGGAAGAAAATGTGAGTTTGCTATTGCAAATGATCATTTTCTGACAAAGAGATGACAGACTCTAGTAGTGAGATGGGAAGTTACACTGCGCAAGCTGTCTCTTCTTCGATATTCCCTGACTCTACTGCATCAATCGCCTTCTGATCGTGCTCATTTGCAGGACATCCACAACTATGACCATTATCAGTTGCATGCATTCTAGCCTGCTCCATATGCCACTGTGCCACCTTAATATGTTGATCTACATTCATAATATTTTCTCCTGAACTTTATTAATCAATTAAAATATAAATTGCGGTATCTACTACCAGTTATTTAACTGCAAGCCAATGCCACACTAAAAAGCTCGGTTATTATACAGGAGCTGACATTTTTTGCAATATATTTTTATATTTTATATTTTCAGCTGACTGATCCTAAACCAGCCGCTCTCTTCAACTCGATAATCTCTTCTGGCTTTAACTCTCTACTTTTACCAACTCTCACTTTTTTATCGAGAAAGACTGGTCCGTAACGGACTCGCATCAGACGACTCACCGTAAGCCCAACAGCTTCCCACATCCTCCGCACCTCTCTATTTTTTCCTTCTTGGAGTACGACATGGTACCAGTGATTAACCCCCTGCCCTCCAGAGATAACTATATCTGTAAATTTAGCGACTCCATCTTCTAAGCTTACTCCATCTATTAACTTCTTAAGTTGATCTTCTGTAGCCTCACCTAAAGTACGCACCGCATATTCTCGTTCAACCTCTGCTGATGGATGCATCAACTTATGGGCAAGCTCTCCATCTGTAGTAAAAAGGAGAAGTCCTGATGTGTTGTAATCTAATCTGCCAACAGCGATCCAACGAGCCCCCCTAATTTTAGGGAGATGGTCAAATACAGTATCTCGCCCATCTGGATCATTGCGGCTAGTTATTTGCCGTGCAGGTTTATGGTAGAGAATAACTCTACTCTTCACGCTAACCCCCTCTTTAGGAAATGGGTGGATAAGGCTACCATTAAGTCTAATCTCATCTTCTGCAGTAACTCTTACCCCAAGAGGAGCAACTTCCCGATTTACTTTCACCTTACCCTCTTTCATCCAGCGCTCTACCTGACGACGAGAACCTATACCAGCTCTTGCCATCACTTTTTGTAGTCGTTCACCCTGCTCAGGTGAAGTATCTATTTGCTCTTGCTCTTTATCACTCATTACTATTTAGTCTCATCTTCTTTAATTTTGATATTACCACTTGCCTTCTCACTATCAACCTTTTCCTCTTTTTCAAGATCAAGATCCTCATTAAGAGCGCCTATCTCCTTAATCTCCATCAGAGTTGGCATCTCTTCTAGGGTTTTAAGCCCAAAATAGTCTAAGAATTTTTTACTAGTACCATACATTGCTGGTCGACCAGGAACATCTCGATGCCCCAACATTCTAATCCACTCTCTCTCATGCAGAGTTTTCATAATATTACTGCTCACAGCAACTCCACGAATCTCTTCAATCTCACCCCGAGTAATTGGTTGTCGATAAGTTATCAACGCCATAGTCTCCAGTAAAGCTTTTGAGTAACGAGCTGGCTTCTCATCCCAGAGCCGATTGATCCAGGTTGAGATACCTTGCCGTACCTGCATTCTCCAACCACTTGCAACCTCAACTACCTCATAGCCTCGGCCTTGAGACTCCTGCTGAAGCTCTTGTAATACCGCTAATATCTCACCTCTTTCGGGTTGGGAGTTTTCCTCAAATAGAGCTTTCAAACTTTTAATATTAAGAGGTCTACCAGCAGCCATCAATGCCCCTTCAACAATATTTTTTAAATTTGTCTCCATTACTGACCCTCGCTCATATCATCTATTCTCTCTATCGCTCTCTCTTCAATTATCTTCTCTGATGGATGACAGATGTAGATCTCTCCATAAGGCTCGCTCTGCACTATTCCAATCAACATCTCTTTAATTAATTCTAGCACTGCCATTAGAGTTATCACAACTCCTAAACGACCCTCTTTAACATCGAATAGAGTTGAGAATTCCACAAACTCTCCATCCTCGCTTATACTATATAAACTATCTAACACAGAGGTCATTCGCTCTCGAATAGAGAGAGGTTCACGCTGAATATGGTGACTATTAAATAGCTCCGCTCTTTTCAGCACATCACTAAATGCTATCAATAGAGATTGGAGCTCCACCTCAGGCTCTGGCCGCTCACTGCGTTCTGGTGCGGCAATCTCTACTAAATTTATATCTCGCTCCAGACGGGGAAGCTCACCGATATCTTCTGCTGCTTGCTTAAACTGCTCATACTCCTGAAGACGGCGAATTAGCTCTGCTCTTGGATCATCTTCATCCTCATATTCCTCATGGCGTGGCAACAACATCCTAGATTTTATCTCTGCCAGCATCGCCGCCATCACTAGGTACTCAGCTGCCAATTCAAGATTAATAGAGCGCATCATCTCCACATAACTCATATACTGCTTAGTAATTTCAGCAATCTCAATATTGAGAATATCAAGATTTTGTCTACGGATAAGATAGAGTAGCAGATCGAGGGGACCCTCAAATGTATTTTCTAAAATTACTTTGAGTGCATCTGGTGGAATATAGAGATCTTTAGGCAACTCATCTAACTGCTCTCCCTCGATTAAAATATCTTTAATCGAGATCGGGCTAGAGTCTATCCTACCATCTTGCTGCTCTTCAACCAAAGAGAAATCTCTGCTCATTTTGAGTATGAGAGTCCCATCGCATGACGAACCTCAACCATAGTTCGCCGCGCCTCTTCTCGTGCAAACTCACCACCTTCTTCAATAATAGTTCGTATCATCTTTGGATCTTTAGTAAAATTCCGGGCTCTCTCCTGCATAGGTAAGAGCTCTTTCAGCACCCCTTCGACTACATACTGTTTACAATCTACACAGCCGATAGATGCATTTTTACACCCTTGCGCCAACTCACCGCGCACACTCTCGTCAGTATAGATTTTATGAAAATCCCACACTGGGCACTTAGCTGGATCACCAGGATCGGTAAGACGAACTCTGGCAGGATCTGTTGGCATAGTTCTAATTTTTCTCTTAACCTCTTCTGGATCTTCACGCAGCGAAATTGTATTGCCGTAAGATTTAGACATCTTCTGTCCATCTATCCCTGGCATCTTAGATGCTTTAGTCAGGAGTGGCTGAGGTTCTGGCAGAATAACTTTACCTCCTCCATCTAGATAACCGAACAGTCTCTCTCGATCCCCCATCGTTATATTCTGCTGATCCTCCAAGAGTGCGCGGGCTGTCTCTAGTGCATCGTGATTACCCTCCTCCTGAAAACTTCTACGCAGACGAGCGTAGATCTTCGCATTTTTCTTCCCCATCTTTTTAGCGGCTATTTCAGCCTTCTGTTCGAAACCTGACTCCTTCCCATATATATGGTTAAAACGCCTTGCCACTTCACGAGTCAACTCGACATGCGCTACCTGATCCTCACCAACTGGAACCTCACCAGCACGATAAGCTAAAATATCAGCACTCTGAAGAAGAGGATAACCAAGAAATCCATAAGTTGAGAGATCTCTCTCCTTCAACTTCTCTTGCTGATCTTTATAGGTTGGAACTCGCTCTAACCAGCTCAATGGAGTCATCATTGAGAGTAGCGTATGGAGCTCCGCATGTTCTGGAACCTGTGACTGAATAAAGATATGAGACTTTTTTGGATTAACCCCGGCCGCAAGCCAGTCAATAACCATATCCCAGACACTCTCCTCAATTACTCTGCTATCTTCATAGTGGGTAGTGAGGGCGTGCCAATCTGCAACAAAGAAGAAACACTCCTTATCATTTTGGAGTCTAACCCAATTCTTTAACACTCCATGATAGTGCCCAAGATGAAGATTTCCTGTTGGACGCATTCCAGAGACAACCCTCTGAAACTGTGAAGGGATTGTAGCGCGACTATTTATAGCCATATTTCGTAACCATATTCATAAATTAAAACCCAGCTAGTGAAAAAAGAGAGTTGCTTATTATACCTATTGCTGGCCCCAGAATCTGCCCTAGAATACCAGTTGCAAGGAGTCCAATCAAAATAAAGAAGCCGTAAGGTTCAAGCCTACTATATTGATAAGAGAGTCGATTTGGAAGTAGTCCTGCCACCACTCGTCCACCATCAAGTGGTGGCAGTGGAAGTAGATTCAACACCATCAACACTACATTAATCAACACTCCAGCCTGACCCATATATATCAACGGCTCTGAGACCATCGGAAATGAGTCGTGCACCACAACCCCCAAGACAATAGCACCTAGCCAAAGTAACGCCATAATACCGTTAGAGGCAGGACCAGCCAGCGCAACCCAAACCATATCTACTTTTGGATTATTAAGATTTTGCGCAGTAACTGGCACAGGTTTAGCCCAACCAAACACAAATCCCGTCTGCATTACCACTAACAGTAGAGGGAGTAAAATTGTACCCATAGGGTCGATATGCTTTATTGGGTTGAGAGTCAGTCGCCCCATCATCATTGCAGTTTTATCGCCAAGTTTTTTAGCCATCCAACCGTGCGCAACTTCATGCACAGTAATTGCAAAGAGAACTGGCAGCACCCATATAGCCACCGTCTGTATCATATTAAATTCTTCCATTATGTAATTATCCCTGAAATGGTGTCGGATCGCCACACCCAATACGGATAATCTTAGGAATAGAATCTACCATATTTATTACTGTAGTTGGCTCGTGACCGCAGTGTCCGCCATCAATAATAAGATCTAATGCATGCCCCATCTGCTCCTCAATCTCAACCGCTTCATGCAGTGGAAACTCATCACCAGGAGCGATCAAGGTTGAGCTCATAAGCGGCTCTCCGAGCTTCTCCATTAAAGCATGGGCAATCGCATTATCTGGCACTCGTAGTCCGATGGTTTTTCGTTTAGGGTGTTGTAGACGGCGCGGAACCTCTCTACTTGCCTTCAGAATCAGAGTATATGGTCCAGGCATTACATGTTTCATCATTCGGTAAGCACTATTATCTACTTTTGCATAGAGACTCAGATCTGAAAGATTGGGGCAGACTAAGGTGAAATTATGGTCATCACTCACCCGACGAATAGTTCGAATACGATCCATCGCCTGCTTATCTCCAATATGGCAGCCGAGCGCATAGCTAGAGTCAGTTGGATATGCAATCACCCCTCCTCTACTTACTATATCTACTGCCTGCTCAATCAGTCGAGGTTGTGGATTTTTCGGGTGAATCTCTAAAATTTTTGCCACGCTAAAACCTCTCCCAGATTGGATCACACTTTTTTGGTATCTGCTGTAAGCGCCCAAGCTCTACCCAACTATTCTTTGGATCGTGAAAATCAGATCCACGCGATGCTGCTAACTTTAACTGTTGGGCATGGTCTGCCATAGTTATTACCTCATTATTGTTATGGGCTGATGAGACCACTTCAAGCCCAACACCACCACACTCAATAAACTCCCCCAACATTGAACGAAGTTTTGTTCTACTCATATTGTAACGCGCTGGATGCGCAACTACTGCCACCCCACCCGCCGCATTAATCCAGCTCAGAGCCTCTTCAATAGTTGCCCACTCCCCCCTTACATACCCTTTTTTTCCTGGGAGAAGATATTTTTTAAATGCCTCCTGCATACTACCAACCACCCCAGAATTATGGAGAAAACGACCATAGTGGGTGCGAGTCAGCAGATCACCCTGTTTCAGCGCCAGCGCGCCAGCATACGCTCCCTCAACTCCAGCCTTCTCTAATTTACGCCCAATCTCTTCTCCTCTCCACTCTCTATATTTTTGCAATCTCCCCAAACCTAAATTTAACTCTTTACTATGAGGATCTATATTGAGCCCAACAATATGGATTGTCTGTTTCCGCCAAGTTACCGAGACCTCTACCCCTGCAACAAGCTCTATTCCAAACTCCTGCGCCGCTGCTACCGCTTCCAGAGAACCTACCACTTCATCGTGATCAGTTAACGCTAACACATCAACTCCCTTCTGCTGCGCGCGCTCCACCAGCTCCCGAGGGGTTAGCGTCCCATCAGATACTGTAGAGTGACTATGGAGGTCATAATTGATGCTCATAATATGGTATAGTTTACACCTTATGAAATTTCTATTTGACCTCTTTCCAGTGATCCTCTTCTTTATTGCATACAAAATGGAGGGAATCTTTGTTGCAACTGCTGTAGCCATCGCCGCATCTGCGCTACAGGTTGCAATCTTCTGGCTCAAAAATCGTAGCTTTGAGAAGATGCACCTTATAACTTTAGGATTAATTACAGTCTTAGGTGGAGCAACTCTATTTTTTCAAGATGCCGATTTCATAAAGTGGAAAGTGAGCGTAGTAAACTGGGTCTTCGGACTGGTATTTATCGGTAGCGGTTATATTGGTCAAAAGCCGCTAGCCGCACGAATGATGGGGGGAAGTGTTTCGCTACCAGATAAAATTTGGATGCGTCTCAACTGGAGCTGGGGACTATTTTTTATTACTGTAGGCTTCATCAATATCTATGTTGCATTCTACTATGGATTAGAGCTATCTTCAGCAGAGAGAGAGGATATTTGGGTTAACTTTAAACTGTTTGGAGTTATGGGGTTAACTTTTGCATTCGTAATTGCACAAGCATTTTATATGACTAGATATGTAGAAGAGCAGGATGAAGAAGAGATCGAGAGTGACGCTAAGTAAATTTATTAGGAGTTTAATCTAGATGCTGTATGCGATTATAAGTGAAGATGTTGAGAATAGCCTGCCAAACAGAGTAAAAGCTCGTCCTGCGCATATTGCGCGTCTGGAGCAGCTGCAGAGCGAGGGGCGACTAACTCTTGCTGGACCACACCCTGCTATAGATAGTATTGAACCTGGTGAAGCTGGGTTTAGTGGTAGCTTAGTGGTGGCAGAGTTTCCATCCATCCAAGATGCTGAAAGATGGGCAGATGCAGATCCATATATGGAGTCTGGAGCATACAAACAGGTTACAGTAAAACCATTCAAACAGGTATTTCCAGCAACAGCTTAGATTAACGCCCTCACCTGCTCCTCTTCCACTGCTTGCTCTAGCACCCTCTTACTTAATATTATAGATAGATTGCTAAAAAGTTTGCTACTGATACGAGGATAGAAGCGTCTCAGATCATTAACCCTCTCCCAAGAGAGAGTCAATATTTTTGCATAAACATCCACTGAAACTCTAGAGTAGTGCAGATCACCAGATAGAGAAGAGACTTCTCCAAACACCTCTCCAGCACCTAGAGAACGCAAGATAAGTGTCGAGCCATCACTTTCACGATGAGTAAAACTCACTTTCCCAGCCAATATTATATAGAGCCCACTACCAACACCACCCTGCTCTAGAATAATATCACCATCACTGCAGTCACTAATTACTCCAGACAACATCACCTTTTTCATCTGAAAACTATTCATCCCCTCAAACAGAACACTCTGCTCCAATACTGAATTCCGCATATTAGTGGAGAGTAGATCCCACGCTGTGGTAAGTCTAATATATGAGAGCAAAATTGGAGTTAATATAAAATTAGAGAAGAGAGCTAAAAACATCACTAACGCACTTAGAGCTCCAAAATTAACCACTGGTTGGAAACTAGAAAAAGTTAGAGTTAAGAACCCAAATGCAAGAGCTATAGAAGTTGTAATAATAGGAGTTGCTTCGTGTGAAACACTCTTCATCAACGCCTCCTCAATCCCAGCACTACCGTCAGTATACACCGTACTAAAGTAGTGGTAGCGAGTCAGGAAGTGAATAGTATCATCCACACAGATACCAATAGCTACCACTGCCACCATCGCTGTTCCAATATCTAGAGGTATCTTAAAGTATCCCATAACTCCAAACAGCACAATCAACGGAAATATATTAGGTAGGATCGCCACAATCCCAGCTCGTAGATCGAAGAAGAGGATTGAGACTAAGATCATAATCACCAAAATCACATGTGTCAATGAGTGGAACTGCCCCCATGCCATAACATCTGCAGCATGATCGGTAAGCATCGACTCTCCAGTAAACGATATAGTAAGTGGACTCCCCATACCCTCAATAAAATGGCGTAACTCCAGCAGCTCATCCATCAACGCAGTAGACTCCGAGATATTATGGCGTACAAGAATTCTACTAACGCTATACTCCTCATCCACATAAGGTGCCACCGTCTCAAACTGCACCAACCCCATATATGCTGAGACCAACTCACTCTCTTCTGGCAGCATCAACTCATCTAACCCATCCATTGTACGATGCACGATTTTAACAAAATCTGCAAATGAGAGAGAGCGATCAAAAACTCCTCTCTTATCTATAAAACTCTGGATCTTCTCAATATCTTGCAAGTAACGAGGACGAAGAAATGTGCCCTCAATACCTGAATCAAGCACAATAGAGAATGTCTGCATTCCTGCAAGTTGCTGATGAATAGCATCTGCACGCTCACGAATATCGGACTCAGGAGCAAAATAAGAGAGAGTATTATTATTTGACTGTAGATACTGCGCTCCCCAAGAGAAGTATAGAAGCAACCCCAGTAGTAGCGAGAGCGTAACCCCCTTAAAACGAATCACCTGCGAGAAGATGGCTCTTACTGATCTCTGATATATATTATCCACTTTAGAAATATGGATCTTATCTGTTCCAAACAGTTTTAGATAGGCGGGAACAAATAACACCGTCACCACAAAGTTAATCAACAATCCTAACGAAACCATTAATCCGAACTCTCGAAGTAGTTCAAGCTCACTAATTACAATAGACAAAAAACCCACAAAGGTGGTGATAAAGGCGAGCAGTATTGCCATCGATTGAGTATTGTAGAGCTTAGCAACAGCGTCATCACGACTGAGTTTATGGCGCAGTTCATCATGGAACTCTGCCATTAAATGCACATCCTCCGTTGATCCAACAATAATTAACAGTGCTGGAATAATAGAGGTCAAAACATTAAGAGTTATACCAAACAGAGCCATTAAAGCAAGGGTGATTACAATACTAATAGTTGAAGTTGAGAGTGGAACCACTGCACAGTTAAAGCTACGGAGACTTATTCCTAAGATAACAATAAGTACTAGCAGTGCCAGTGGCATGATAGCAAACTGATCCTCTAAAATTTGTGTAGATATCTCACTGCGCACGAAGTGAGTACTCATCTGAAATAGCTGTTCAAACTCACTACTGTGTTGAGTGATGATCTCTTCAATCTTTGTTGTCACCTCTGCATCATGCCCAAGATCGTGATTATGGTCACGCAACACCAAGTTTATCGCTACAGTTTTCCCATCTAGTGAAATAAGATTTCCAGCAACCAGAGGATTTTCCAAGGCATCCTCTACGACCCCCTGCAACTCTTCTCTACTCGCATCTATTCCATACGCAACTCCATCCTCAACATCACTTGGGATAGTTTTTAGAAATGGCTCTAGTGAGATAAAATCATCATTCTCCTGCATATTAGGCACAGAGAAGAGACTACTACTACTCTCCACAAAATCGAGGCTCTCAAATTGAGCCACCATACCCTCAACTATCTTCAGTTTATCTGGAGTAAATAGATCGGCATCACGCACCACCACCATTGCCACACTATCTGAACCGAAAGTGCGCAGGCTCTGCTGGTAGATATTCCAGAGCATCCCCTCCTTCACCATCATACTCTGTGCCGACACATCAACCTGCAACTTATGAAGTTGAGTAGCAGAGAGCAGAGTGACCGCAAGCAGAGTTAAGATTACCGCCTTTGGAAACTCAATAGATAGTTGAAATAGTTTTTTCAATAGTTACTTTTGGTCACCAAATACAAACTTTGGTTTCAGCCAGAAGACTAACAGTGGCAATATGGTTAAAGCAGTAATCACATCTAGAATCAACGCCTCACCGATATATAGACTTACCGACCAAGTATTCGCCAACTCAGTATTCATCAGTGGAATGAAGCTTCCTAGTAACACGATTACTGACACGATTACTGCCGAGCCTGTAGTGCTTAGAGTGTTACGCAGTGCTTCACTCCAGTTACCACCTGTCTCTTTCATCTCTTCTCGGAGTCTTGATATCATATAGATACCATAATCAACCCCTAACCCCATCGCAATACTTAGCGCAACCTGCACATGGAATGCGAGATTAGCTGACCACTCTTTTATCTCAGTCATATAACCACCAACTCCATATTGAGAGAATAGCGTCAAGAAGAGCATAGTTACCAAAATTCCAGCTACAGTTAGAGATTTAAACATTAGTGCAGCCACAATAAATATTGCTAGCGCAGTAGTCAATGGACTCTTGAGCCACTCTCCCATCGCAACTACACGAGTCGCCTCTGTCGCACCTAAGAAACCACCAACCGCTGGAGCAGTAATTGCCGGATCACCATCAATCTGAGTAACATGGCGATAACCTGCTTCACCTGGAGTACCAACATGAAGATCTATAGGATCTCCATTACGGAAACCAATAATCAGCTTATCGAAACCAGGGCTATTCTCATGTTCAACTAAGAACGCCTGAATATCCTCTACAACTTTATGAGTTGCGATTGGATCCATAGTGTTAACAAAACCCATCACAATTCCCTCATCCCAAGTTTCAGTATTGACGAAAGAGTCTAGATCACCAGCTGAAGTGTTGACCTCTAGCAATCCATTATAGGTCTGCACTAGATCATCAGGTGATGGAATATACTCTGGATCTTCATCATCCTTATAGGCGTACCAATTTTTCTCATCCGTCATATGCTTCTCTGTCGGAATATCATATAGGTTCAAATTATCGGTAGGAGTTGCGCCATCTGGCGTTGCCATAATCATATTAACAGTCTTTACAAATTGTACATAAGAGCCCGTATAGCCTATAGACTTATGCCCACGCATCCACTCCTCCATCTCGTTGAGTGCCGCCAATACCGAGGCATCGTTAAAGATTCCCTGCACTGGATCCTCATCCATATCGTAACAGATCTCTGGGCCTATCAAGCGTTCTCCCTCATCATCATAGGCATCAGCGCCACACTCCGGAAGAATTGGAGTTCGAGGACGAATAGGAATATTGACTGAGATAACTCCTGGCATAATATTGCCGAGTCGCTCCAGCTCATGAATAGCTGCCACATTAGATTGTCTACGGTTATCCTCTTTACCGATCATAATATCCTCTTCACCGAAGAGTCCACCCAACATAAAGTGATCTTTAAAGGCAGCACGAGAGTAGTTTACCCCCTTCTCCACCCCTGGCATAATATCCCACTCTCGTTGAATTCGCATCTGCTCTGGCGTAGGATCATCTGCCATCATCCCCTCAATACCAGTTCCGAGCTGAGCATAGTTTGCTGAGACAACCATCACCCCTGCAACCAGAGCGACCGGTATCCACTTACCAGGCCCTGCAAGCAACCTTGAAATTGAGTTACCCATATTCTTTTCCCACGACCTACCATCCTCAACCTCACCACTCTTCTTAGGAGTGAAGGTCACTAACAGCAACGGGATCAAGGTTGTTGTGGTCAACAATAGAGTTGCCATTCCAAACATTCCAAAATAGGCATACGCCTTATAGAATGAGATATCTACAAATGAGAGTGTAAAGAAACCAACCATATCTGTAATTATCGAAAGCGTAGCTGGAACCATTGTATAACCAATAGCCACCTCTGCCGCACGCTCTGCAGTTTTCTTCACATCGCTATTGAGCTCCTGCATAAAGCGTCGGGTAATCTGAACTGAGTGACCAATACCAATCGCCAATAGCAACATCGGAGTCAGCACCATCATTGTAGTAAGCTTGAACTGAGTAAATCCCATCAACCCTAAAGTTAAGATGATCGTCATTCCCACACCTAACAGCGGCAACAGTGCGCCCTGCCAAGTACGGAACTCATACCAAAGTACGCCAACTACAATCAGAAGCGAGATAATAAAGAGCCACGCTTTATTGACCAGATCCAGCAACATATAGGCGAGGAAGTATGGCTCACCCGCTGTCATAAACTCAACTTTTTCTCCATAGATATCACGGTAACCATCTACTAGCTCGGTCACACTCCGAATCCACGGCAGATAGTCCGCCTTCACATCATCATTGTAATCACCAATAATAAAGAGCGCCTTGGGCGAGCAGTCATTATGGGCATGGGCGCGTGAAGCATCCGTAAGTTTTCCATCCACATCGAGTAGATCACACTTATTCCCAGCTGCATCTTCGTAGTAGACCAACATCGACTCCATCGCAGGGTGGTTGTGAAGTGCATTTTCTAAGAAATCAAGATCTGCTTTCGCCTGCGCTGGATCATCCGTTGGAATCCCCTGTACTGGCAACATCCGTTTAAACTGAAGACTCCCCTCATCATCCAGCCCCATATACTTCACCTTAGAGGAGGCGATATCGATAAAGTTAGGTGTATTAGAGTGCTTAAGATTAGTAACATCGTTATGGAGCTGCTGCACCATATTGATAAACCAAGGGTCGCCATTCTGGTAGATATCACCATCTTTAAGCTTCATCCCCCAGACCATCAAGTTGCCCATTCCAAAAGTGTGCTCACCATAAAGATTAGTAGCTACATAGCGATCAGTAGGCGGGAGCAGCGTGTCGGGGTCATTTCGAATATCGAGCTGATCAACAAATAACGCTCCAGCCACCGTAGAGGCTATTAACAACATAATAATTACCCATCTAAACTTCAGCACAAAACGGGCGTACTTATGGCTCAACTTATCTTCATTAGATCTTGTATTCACTTGTATCTCCTTTATGTTTTACAACTTTTTTTATTTTACAGCTTTTTATTTTACAGCTTTTTTAGTTTACAACTCTCTTACATATGTTACAACTTTCTTAATTTACAACTCTTGCCCTTCGGTACTTCACTACTTAATTAAAATATCTAAAGCCTTCATCAAAACTAAAACCACACCTATACTACCTATATACCATTTCATTGTATTGTTAATAGTGAGTTGAATATCTGTTTTAAATTCTGCTAAATCTGCCCTTATCTCAGATTTAAAAGTTTTGAACTCACCTTTTAAACTAGCGACATCAGTTGTCACTTCATCTAATTTTATATCAAGATGGTTAATATGATTGTACTGACTTTTTAAAAGTAAAGTATTGATATCATCTTGACTTAAACCCTCTCCCCTGCCAAACTTCTCCTCAATCTCCTTCACTTTTGGCGTGATCATCTCTATCAGCATATCATCAACTTTTGTTTTATCCATAACACATAACTCCTCAGATTAAGATAGATTACATATAAATTTCAGGCTAACGACATCAGCCATAACTCCATCCAATTTCATATATAGATGATTATACTATTTTTCCTAACTCAAACATAGATTAAATCTTTATTGATCATCTTATTTTCATTACTCCTATCCATATTTATGATTCACTATTTATGCAAAAGTAAAGA
>JABHVM010000080.1 GCA_018658305.1 Thiotrichales bacterium
GCAGGAGAGGAGAGTCCTCTCTCAATTCAGCCTAAGGCACGCTGGTCACTAGCCGATCTATAATATATTTTTTGGATCTTAGTCTCTGCTTCCAATCTTACTCTCTTCTCCAGCAAGCAATTTTTTAATGTTACTACTATGCCTCCAATAGAGAATAACTGTTATAAGTCCCATAGCAAAGGTCAGTAGCTGTGGATTGTTATCCATCAATAGCCAGACATAAGCTGGTGCAAGTAGTATTGCGCTAAGTGCGGCTAGAGAGGAGTAACGGAAAATCGCAGCTACTGCTAGCCAAGTTATAATTGTTGCTAATCCTATGCTCCAGTGGAGACCAAATAGAACTCCTAAAGCAGTCGCAACTCCTTTGCCACCCTTAAATCCAAAAAACAGTGGGTAGATGTGCCCTAGGAAAGCTGCCACCATTGTTAGAGCAAGGGTGGTATCAGATACGCTTAGTTGCACTGCAACTGCAACAGGGAGTAGACCTTTGGCGGTGTCGCCTAATAGCGTAAGTAGTGCTGCTACTTTTCCGCCAAGTCTTAAAACATTAGTTGCTCCTGGGTTATTGGAGCCGCCAGAGCGAGGGTCAGGTAATCCCATTATGCGGCATACAATTATGGCAGCAGAGATGGAGCCAATTAAGTATGCGGAGATTATCAGTGTTATGTCTATCATAAATAGTAAGTTTAGAGATTATCTGTGAGATAATCCACTACTTTATTGTGTGAGACTATAAGATTTAAGGTTTAAGGAGTATGAAAGTGGATATTGTCTATATTAAAGATTTACAAATTAAGACTGTAATTGGTATTTATGATTGGGAGCGGGAGATAAAGCAGACTGTCAGTATAGATCTGGAGATGGGAACAGATATTCGTCAAGCGGCGCAGAGTGATACGATTGAGCATACTTTAGACTATAAGGCTGTCTCTAAGAGGATTATAAGCTTTGTGGAGGAGAGCAGTTTTCAGTTAGTTGAGACTATGGCAGAGCGCATTGCGGAGATTGTGAGAGTTGAATTTTCTGTTCCTGGAGTTAGGTTAAGAGTTAGTAAGCCTGGAGCAGTAACGGGCTCACGAGATGTGGGGGTTGTTATAGAGCGTGGGGAGCAGCTTTGACTCAAATATACCTTAGTATCGGCAGTAATATAGATCGAGAGTATAGTGTGGTGCAAGGTGTGCGAGCTCTACAAAATAGGTTTGGCGAGTTAGTAATATCTGCCGTATATGAGAGTGCCGCAGTTGGTTTTGCTGGAGATGCTTTTTACAATTTGGTGGTTGGGTTTAAAAGTGAGTTGTCTTGGGAGGATATTCAACAGCAGCTACGAAAGATTGAAGATGATAATGGACGCGAGCGGAGTGCGGAGAAGTTTAAGTCGCGGACTCTAGATATTGACCTACTTATCTATGGCAAACTAGATCTTCAAGATAAAGGCGTTGATCTACCTCGGGCAGAAATTTTTGAGTACGCTTTTGTGTTAAAACCACTAGCGGAGATTGCTGGAGCTGAACTTCATCCGCAGACAGGGAAGAGTTACAGTCGTATCTGGGAGGAGTTTGAGAAGAGTGAGCAGGGGAGAATGCAACCTCTACAGAGGGTGGTTGGGATTAACTTTTAGAGTTGCTATGAGTTGGGATCTATAAAAATAGCCCCCACTCTATCGTTGCTATACTCCTGTTTCACTGTTAGTTTAAGAGACTCTTAAATCTAACCTTAAAGGGGTAAATAATATGTATACTATAAAAATGGCAATTAAAACAGTTTTAGCAGCATCTCTGTTAAGCGTCTCAATGTTTAGTTTTGCCGATGGAGTGGTTAATATCAATACAGCTGGTCTTAAAACTTTAACTACTCTAGAGCAGGTTGGAAAAGGTAAAGCTCAAAAAATTATTGACTATCGTGAAGAGCATGGCCCATTTAAACATATCAAAGATCTAGCCAAAGTTTTTGGGATAGGTAAAAAGACTGTTGAGGTGAATAGTGACAATATCAGTGTGGAGCTTCCTGCATCTGTAGACTAATTAGTGAGAGTACGGCCACCATCAACTTTTAAAATCTGTCCGCTCATATAGTTAGCATCTTCAATTAAAAATTGGATGGTGCGGGCAATGTCTGATGGTGTGCCAGAACGCTTTAGAGCTGTGCGTGAGATAATCTCATTTTTCATCTCTACACTTAGTTCACCCTTTTGATGATCTGACTCGGGCCAGAGAATAGCTCCAGGGGCAACTCCGTTAACCCTAACTTCTGGACCAAGTTCGCGCGCCAATGATTTGGTCAACATTCCTAAGCCTGCTTTAGCCATGCTATATACAGTATGCTCTTTTAAGGGGCGTTCTGCGTGAATATCAACAATGTTTACAATGCAGCCACTCTGTAGTTTAAGGAGTGGTGCAGCAGCTTGAGATAGGAAGAGTGGAGCTTTCAAATTTGGAATGATTAGTTCATCCCAACTCTCTTCAGTGATTGAGCCGATAGGGGTTGGGTAGAAAGAAGATGCGTTATTTATTAATACATCTAACCTTCCCCAAACGCTAGCAGCACTCTCGACCACTTTTCCTAGCTTATCAATCTCTGCTAGGTCTGCTTGAAGTAGAGAGATCGAGTCTCCCCTTATCTGCAGCAGCTCATTTTGAAGTTCGCGCGCAGCTTGCTCCGAGTTGCGGTAGTGGAGTACAATATTCATCCCCAGACTATGGAGAAGACGAGCTGTAACCGCACCAATGCGCTGGGCAGCTCCAGTTATTAATACCACCTTACTATTTTTGGATTCAACCATTAAGTTCCATCTTGTTAGATCAATTTATTTACCACTACAAAACCTCAGACAGCTTTAATGTTAAATTATACCTCTAATGAAAACAGAAATTACAGAGTTAATTGAAAATATACCGCTAGATATGCTCTCTGCATCAGAGCAGTTGCAAGATCTTATGGCGGACTCTATTCGTGCGGCAGGTGGATGGATCTCTTTTGATAAGTGGATGGCGCAGGCGCTCTATACACCACAGCTTGGCTACTATAGCGGACTCTATGGAATAGGTGAGGGCGCTGATTTTATAACTGCGCCAGAGATATCGCCGCTCTTTTCGCAAGTTGTGGCGCGTCAACTTCTTCCTGTTTTAAGCTCTCTAAAGTTGTCAGCAGATAGTGAGCTATCAATTTTAGAGTTTGGGGCTGGGTCTGGCGTTATGGCTGCAGATATACTGTTAGAGCTGGAGCGTTGTGGAGAACTTCCGCAGAGCTATAAAATTATTGAGCTGAGTGCCGCGCTGCGTTCTAGACAGCAGCAGACTCTCAAAGAGCGAGCACCTCACCTATTACAGAGGGTCGAGTGGTTAAATGAACTTCCAGAGGAGCCGTTCAACGGTGTAGTGATAGCTAATGAAGTTATGGATGCAATACCATTTGAACGCTTCGTTATCCGTGATGGTAGAGCGGTGGCGCTTGGAGTTGGTTTGAAATGTAGCGCAGATGAGAGTGGCGAAAGTGAGCAGTGCATCTTGGCTCTGCAAGAGAACCCAGCTGCACTCCTAAGCCCCAGTTTGTTGAGTGATAATGAGATAGATGAGATAAGTGTTGAGGGGTATAGTTCAGAGCTGCGTCCAGCATTAAGCGGATGGATTAACTCAATTGCAGATACTCTCCATTCAGGAATGGTGCTATTGCTAGATTACGGTTATTCACGAAAAGAGTACTATCGTCCTGAGCGGAGTAGTGGTTCGTTGAGCTGTTTCTATCGTCACCATCAACATACAGATGCACTGGTAATTCCTGGTCTGCAAGATATTACAGCTCATGTTGATTTTACTGCGGTTGCGGAGGCAGCAGATGAGGCAGGGTTAAGAGTTGCTGGCTTTAGTTCTCAATCCTATTTTCTGTTGGCAGGCGGTATTGCGCAACTTGCAGAAGAGGAGCTTGCTAAATATGGAGATGATGATCTGCGCCAGCGCTTAAAAGTGTCTCAAGCAATTCAGCAACTGACACTTCCTGCACAGATGGGAGAGGTAGTCAAAGTTATGGGATTAACTAAAAATGTTGATCTGCCAGAAACTTTTACACAGCACGATATTCTCTACACGCTATAATTGTCGCTATGGATACATTACAAATTTTAATTCTCTCTCTAGTGCAGGGGCTAACGGAGTTCCTGCCGGTATCTAGCTCTGCCCATCTTATTCTCGTGCCACAAATAAGTGGCTGGGAGGATCAAGGTCTCGCCTTTGATGTTGCAGTGCATCTCGGAACGCTGCTTGCAGTAGTAAGTTATTTTAGAGTTGAGATTGTTAAAATGTTAAGTGAGTGGGGCGGCTCATTAATTGGTCGAGGGTTCACTCCTGACGCAAAACTTGCTTGGGCTGTTGGTATAGGGACAATTCCTGTTGGGTTAGCGGGGCTCTTACTTAAAGATTATATAGAGCTCTACTTGCGCTCTCCACTAGTGATTGCAACTACCACCATATTTTTTGGAGTTCTGCTGTGGTGGGCTGACCGTAAAGGCGAAGAGCAAACTTCTAATTCAGAGCTTAAACCTAAAGTGGATGAGTATCAGATGGGATGGAAGACGGTTGGAGTGATTGCACTCTCTCAGGTGCTTGCTTTAATACCAGGAACTTCGCGTTCTGGCGTAACTATGACAGCAGCTCTTGCGATGGGGTTAACTCGGCAAGGCGCTGCCCGTTTCTCATTTCTACTATCTATCCCAGTTATATTGCTTGCAGGAGGATTGGAGACTGTCTCTCTGATTCAGCAGCGCAGCGCAGTAGATTGGCAGGCGCTGTTGATGGGGACACTATTCTCTGCAGTTAGTGCCTACATCTCAATTCACTACTTTCTTGCCCTCTTGGATAGGGTTGGAATGTTGCCATTTGTACTCTACCGCCTCTTGCTAGGGGTTGCATTATTTGCCATTTATTAGTTAAATA
>JABHVM010000081.1 GCA_018658305.1 Thiotrichales bacterium
AATAGCTGGAATTGGATGGGTAGTGCTTCCCTTTACTCTGGGAATTATGCTGCTGTTCCAACTCTCGGAGCTCCCATCCTCAAAATGGGCAGTAGTTCTGCTGCCTCTATTGGTGGTGGGGTGGCGAGTGAAAATTGTGCGCCCGCTATTCTGGTTTGTAGCAGGAGTTTTGTGGGCATCTATTCAGACAGAGTTCCGTCTTGCTATAGATCTGCCAGAGGAGATGGAGGGGGTTGATCTTCAGCTTGTTGGAAGAGTGGTTGATATTCCGCAACATAAAAGTCCAAACTCTATACGCTTTCTATTTCAAATTGAGAAAGCTTCTCAAAATTTAGATGATAGTAATGGTAAGAGAGAGTTCTATTTTCCAGCTCAGGTAAGGTTGAGTTGGTATCTAAGAGAGAGAGATCAAGCAGAGCCCAAGGCTGGAGAGCGCTGGACTCTGAAGGTTCGTCTGAAACGGCCGCATGGATTTATGAACCCTGGAGGGTTTAGTTGGGAGCAGTGGCTATTTCAAAAAGGGGTTAGAGCTACAGGGTATGTTGTACAGAATAGAGTTGTACAGAATAGAGTTGTTGGAAAAAATACCGATACTATATCTTCACTACGAGAGAGTAGTTCAGAGTGGATGCGCACGAGCTCACCAAATGGTGGAGTTCTTGCGGCACTGGCTGTAGGGGATAGGCAAGGGATATCAACTGAAGAGTGGGATATATTTAGGCAGACTGGTACGAGTCATCTAATGGCAATTTCTGGACTTCATATTGGATTAGTTTCCGCACTATTTTTCTTTCTATTTCGCTGGCTATGGTCTATTTACTCACCTCTGCTTCTCTATATTCCAGCTCAACAGGTTGGCGCTGTGGGTGGAATAGTAGGTGCTCTCGGATATGCAGCACTGGCTGGATTTGCCATTCCAACTCAACGAGCGTTGGTGATGGTTAGCGTGGTTATGGGGATGATTCTATTTAGGCGTGCGGTATCTCTCTGGAGTATCTATTTAACAGCTATGTTTGTTCTGCTCGTTTTAGATCCCTTTGCAGTTCTATCTGCAGGGTTTTGGCTCTCCTTTGGGGCTGTCGGACTTATTTTATATGCGCTGCCACGCAGAGGGTCTACAGAAGTGTCTGCAGATATTGCTGTAGAGAGTAGATTAAGTAGGGTAATGAGTAGAATTCGATCCGTTGTGCATATTCAATTAGTCCTTACTTTAGGGATGTTACCACTGCTTCTATTACTGTTTAGGCAGGGATCTTTAGTTGCACCATTTACAAATATTGTAGCAGTTCCATGGATAAGTATGGTCGTGGTTCCACTTAATCTGCTGGCTGCTATGTTGCATATACTTGAACTTGCAGGAGCTGAACTGCTGTTAACTCTTACGGGAAGTAGTTTTGAACTGTTAAGACCACTATTAAATTGGTCAGCAGAGCTTCCAATATCTCATTTTAGATTTCATCAGCCTCAGTTATGGACAGTATTGTTGGCAACTGTGGGGATTGTAGTTGCTATCTCTCCACCATCTAAAACTATACGCAGAACGACGCGCGCACTCTCTCTTCTACTCATACTTCCCCTGATTTTGTCAGCTCCTCCTAGACCAGTAGAGGGTGAAGCGTGGGTTACTGTATTGGATGTGGGGCAGGGGCTTGCGGTTGTGGTTGAGACTAATGAGAGAGTTATGCTTTACGATACAGGAGATCGTTTTAGTAGAACATTTAATGCTGGATCTGCAGTTATAACCCCATTTCTAGAGGCGCGTGGTTGGGATAAGATTGATATGCTAATAGTTAGTCATGGAGATCGTGACCATATAGGAGGGCTTAAATCTATACAGGAAAAGGTGGCTATTGTAGAGGCAAAATCATCTGTTCCTAAGAAGGTAAAAGGAGCTACTGGATGCATAGCTGGAGAGAGTTGGGAGTGGTCTGAAGTTAAATTTAAAATTATTCACCCTCCAACTTTGAACCACTTTCGTGGGAATAATGGGTCATGTGTAGTTAGGGTTGAGTCTGCTAATGGCGACAGTTTTCTGATAACAGGAGATATTGAACACGAGGCAGAGCAGTTGATGGTCGACAATTTAGATCCAGAAATATTAAATGTGGACGCTCTAGTGGTTCCACATCATGGGAGCAGAACTTCATCCACAGAGCGTTGGTTAGATCTTACTACTCCACGTTTGGCGATATTTCCAGTTGGATATAGAAATAGATTTAGTTTTCCTAAGGATGATATAGTTGAGCGTTATAGAAAAAGAGGGGTAAAGTTATGGATGAGCGACGATTCTGGAGCGGTTGAAGTTAAACTAGGTGGAGGAGAGCCCACTGCATGGCGAGATCTAAATCAACGAGTATGGTTTACTCAGTAATATATCTATAGAGTGTAGTCTACACAGTGTACTATTCTCTCTGTGATAGAATCATTAAGTCTGTAATTTGGAATACAATTTGCTAAAAACAATTAGCATAATTTTAAGAGAAGATTAACTAATGTTTGAACTGTTATTAAAAGGTGGTTGGTTGATGTTGCCACTACTGCTCTCCTCTGTGTTGGCATTTGCAATCATTATAGAGAGATTTTGGGAGCTACGGAGAAGTCGAGTTGTGCCAGCTAATATGGTGCAGCAGATCTTAAAGTGGCATAGGGATAAAGAGTTAAATGAGGAGAATATGCGCTCTATCTATAGATCTTCTCCTCTTGGTAGAATGCTAGTTTCAGGACTCATTAACCGCAATAGCTCTAGAGAAATTATGAAGGAGAGTCTAGAGGAGTCTGGGCGACATGAAGTGCATGAGATGGAACGCTATCTCAGTCTGCTCGGAACTAT
>JABHVM010000013.1 GCA_018658305.1 Thiotrichales bacterium
GTTCCGTTAGCAGTAAAATAGATCTGTTTAACTTCGCAGTTTATCAGAGAGGAGATTTGAGTTCGAGCAACCTCAACTGCATATTTAGCTGCTCTACCATGACGATGAGATGAAGATGGATTACCCATCCTCTCACTCCAAAATGGCTCCATTGCACCTACCACCTCTGTAGCGGTAGGAGTAGTTGCATTACAATCTAAGTATAAATTCATAAGCTAGAGGAGCTCTAAAGTCAGGGCTATTTTAGTTAGATTTTAGTTTAGAGCTTCCTCAGATACGGCTAGAGCTGTATATTATTACAGAGCTTTGTATCTGACATATCTCGTCTCTTCATTAGTTCACCAATAGAGATTGACTCTAAAAAATTATTAATTTGTCCACTAAGATCAGTCCAGAGGTCATGCGTAATACAGCCGTGTCCACCATGACAATTACCATCACCTTTACAGCGTCTAATATCCACACTCTCATCAACCGCAAGAATAATTTTTGAGATAGATATATCTCCAGCCTCCTGTGCCAGCTCATAACCGCCACCAGGACCTCTGGAGCTCTTTACCAGCCCCTGCTTTCTCAATTTAGAGAATAGCTGCTCCAGATATGATAGTGAGATATCTTGTCTACCAGATATTTCAGATAGAGTTATTGGGCCTCTACTCTCATTAAGAGCAAGATCCAGCATTGCCATCACCGAGTATCTGCCTTTTGTTGTAAGCTTCATAATAAATCCTTTTTTAAATCTAAAACTAATATAACCAGAAATTAACTGCGGTTATAATGCTTTAACCAACCAAAAAGGTCAAGTTTATTTTTAATTATTTTTTAAGATTTACCCGTTGACTGTTATCAATATCAATATTTACAGAGCACTCATCATTCTTGCAGTTGATATCACAATCTTGCTGACGAATAGAACCCGATATATTTAGCGCAGGAAGGTCAACCCCCTCAATCTCACCACCAATCTTTTTAAGCGCGCCGCACATCTCTTCCATCTGGCTATCCATTGCATGGACATGATCAAGAATACAGTTGATAGCATTAGCAACTGGATCTGGCATTTCACTAGAGGCTCCATAAGCATCAAAACCGATCTTCTTGGCAAACTCCTCCACATTAGGGTTGATCGCTCTTTTGCGCTGAATAACTCGCGCAGGAATACCGACCACAGTTGCCCCCTCTGGTACATCTTTAACCACTACAGAGTTAGAACCTACTCGCGCTCCGCTCTCCAGAGTAATTGGTCCGAGCACCTTAGCACCAGCTCCAATCACCACATTATCTTTTAGCGTTGGATGGCGCTTACCCTTATCCCAACTCGTGCCACCCAGAGTAACTCCATGGTAGAGAGTACAGTCATCACCAATCTCTGTAGTCTCTCCAATAACCACACCCATTCCATGATCAATAAAGAACCGTCTTCCGATGGTCGCTGCAGGATGAATTTCAATACCCGTTAACAGACGCCCAACTGTTGAAAGCCAACGCGCCACTAGCTGAAGTCCTACACCCCATATTCTATGATTTAGGCGGTGCAGAAGAACTGCCAAAACGCCTGGATACGCTATTATCACCTCAAGTGAGTTGCGTGCTGATGGGTCTCTATCAAAGACACACTTAATATCTTCTCTTATTCGATTAAACATAGCAGACAATTATACCCCACTACTCCAGATATTGCTTACCACTGATGCGCTTACTCTCACCCCTCTATGCGCTCCCGAATTGAAGTTAGAATACCACGCATAATATTAATCTCGTTACGATCTACCTCAGCACGATTAAAGAGACGGCGCAGACGGCGCATCACTTGTCTAGGGTTATCTGGATCAAGAAACCCCGTATCAACTATAGTCTTCTCGATATGGTCAAAAAACCCACCCATCTCATCTGCAGTTGCCAGTGGATATAGGCGCTCTGAATTACCTATCGGCTTCTTCAATTCAGCTCCCCGCAACATCATCAACTCATAAGCTAGAACCTGAATAGCTGCAGCAAGATTTAACGAAGAGTACTCTTGACTGGTTGGAATGCGCATCAATATATTGCAGCGATCTAACTCCTCATTACTTAAGCCAGAATCTTCCCTCCCAAAAAGAATTGCTACATCAGGAGCATCGCCCTCTTGCACTGACTCTTGTTTAATCTCTTGCTCTATCTTTTCCGCACATTCGCGCGGATTTAATTCTGGAAGATAGAGACTGCGCGGACGAGCAGTAGTGCCAATAACTAAAGAACACCCCTCTAAAGCTTGATCAAGAGAGTCTGTTACTGTAGCGTTATAGAGAATATCATCAGCTCCTGATGCCCGTGCTGTAGCCTCTGCTGATGGAAACTGTTTTGGATTAACTAACACTAACTGATCAAGAGACATATTTTTTAGAGCTCGTGCAGCAGCTCCAATATTTCCTGGATGAGAGGTCTCCATTAAGATAAATTTTATTTTCGAATCTGTTTTTGAGCTATTCATAACCATTAATCTTACACCATATTAATTTTTTACTCACTTTTCACTCACTTTTTATTAATCAGGAGAACGGAACAATAGTATAATATCTTTTTTAAATTTATGAGCTCTACAATAATATGAATCCAATGCTTAATACCGCAGTTAAAGCAGCACGCCGTGCTGGCTCTGTTATCCTGCGCTCAATAGACCATATAGATCAACTCACCATCGAATCAAAAGGTAAAAATGATTTTGTTTCAGATGTCGACAAAAAAGCGGAGGATGAAATTCTTAAAATTTTATTAACCGCATATCCTGACCACTCTGTTATGGCTGAAGAGAATGGATCAATAGATGGTAACGAGTATCAGTGGATTATTGATCCACTAGATGGCACCACTAACTACCTCTATGGCTACCCTGTATTTTCAGTATCCATTGCACTCGCTTTTAAGAATGAACTACTCCATGCGGTAATTTATGATCCGCTCAGAGATGAACTCTTCACTGCCAGCAAAGGTTCTGGAGCTATGTTAAATAATAGAAGATTGCGCACTACTCCTCGCAAAGGGATTGAAGGCGCACTTCTTGGAACTGGTTTTCCATTTAAAGATCAACGCCACCTAACAGTATATCTTGAGACCTTCAAGGCTCTCTTCCCAGATAGTGCAGGGATTCGCCGCGCTGGCTCGGCAGCTATTGATCTTGCCTATGTTGCCGCTGGTCGTTTAGATGGTTTTTGGGAGATCGGTCTAAAACCGTGGGATATGGCTGCTGGAGTACTGATGATCCAAGAGGCTAGCGGAGTCTGCACAGATTTCTCTGGTGGTCCCGACTTTATGAAGACAGGCAATATTATTGCTGGCGGATTAAATGTACAACGCTCAATTCAGAAACGCATTGCTCCACTTCTATCTGAAGAGTTAAAAAAATAGTTGGAGTGCAAACACGAGTGCATCTTCGCGTGCGCCTCCTTTTACCCTATAGTAACCTCTGCGCTCACCTATCTCATTAAACCCAACCTTCTGATATAGATTCTGCGCAACAAGATTAGAGGCTCTAACTTCAAGAAAAATGGTCTCTGAGTTGACCTTACGCGCCTGCTCTATCACCCAGTGCAACAAAATATCACCATACCCTTTGCCCTGAGCTTCTGGAGTTACCACAATATTTAGGATCTCAGACTCACCCACACCGTGCGAGAGGACTGCATACCCAACTATCTGCTGGTGCATCTCAAGTACCACCAACAGTGCTGACGCATCCATAGAGTCAATAAATATCTGTTGCGACCACGGAAATGGGTAAACTTTAGCCTCTATCTTAATAATCTCAGCCAGATCTGAGCGCTCCATTTTACGAATCATTATTAAAAATTACCCTCCTCTTAGTGCAGACAGGGTTAACTTAAACAGTGCTGAAGCTGTTTAAGTGACTCCCAAGCAGCTCTCTTTTCCGCAGGAAACTTCTGCAAATGAGCAGGATGTGGTATCAAAGTGGCGTCACCAATAGAGTCACCACCAAGCTGAAGGAGCGGTTGCGAACCAACCTCTTTAAACCTATGCAACAGCTGATCTCTGAACTCAGTTGCAGTTAACGACCTCTCATCACCTACGATAAGTTGAAAAGTATTAGCAAGATTCACATTAATAGCTTGCAACATTTTCTGCAACAGCTGGTGATCACTATCAGTTAATGGGTGAGATATAAGAAGAGATAGCTGAGCTTGTGGATTACCAACCTCTGTAAACATTGGCTCGGCTGGGGCAGCATCCCTGCGCACCCACTGCCTAATACCCATTGCTTGCAGATGTAAATTTAATGTATTCATAGAGCTATACGCATTTTCAGAACTTTAAAATATATCATACCAAGCTTTTGGCTTCTCATACTTATCTTCATAAGCTGAATTAACCTCCTCCATAATATCTTCCTTAACTGAAAATATCATATCGCCAAGCTCTGGATTGTAGTGAACAGTCAAACCACCCAGAAGAAAACCTGTTACGAAAAAAATAATATTAAACATTAAAAACTCCTCTCTCTTTTAAATTGTTGAAACTCTCTCTCTTGATCTCGCTTGTAGCGTTCAAGCTCACTAACATCTTCATCTACTAAAGGCTCAGCACTTAACTCAACTGTCGATGAGCCAATATAATCTTCATCTATAGGCAATTCTATCAATTTCAATCTCAGTCATTAAAAATTTTCCCACTCTCCATCCTCTTTATAGAGTTCCGGATTGCGTCCAACATCACAAGCAGCTCCAGCTCCACTCTTCTCATCTCCCTCAACTTTAAGATCACTCTCTATAAGCGATGCTATTGAACCCTCTGGCCTGGAATCAGTCTGCTTAACTCCATCTACTGTTGAATATTTTTTATCCATAAACATCTCTTCTACTAAAAATGGTGTGGTTGTTATGGAAAATCATAACAAAATTATGAGAAGAGAAGTAGAGGGAGATATTTACCCCTCTAAAGATCGTAGAACGATTTGATTAAAAATAGGTATACTTTCCCCATGAAAATACTATTACTACGCCACGCAAAATCTAATTGGGACGGTAACACCGACTTTGAACGTACCTTAACCGACAAAGGAAGAGAACAGTCCGCCAGCATCGGAGAGTGGCTACTAGCGCAACAGCTTAGACCAGATCGTATTCTCGCAAGCCCAGCTTATCGTGCGAAAGAGACCATTGAGATTGTTGCAGATAGAGCAAACATTGAACGAGACAAAATTGAGTGGGTTGATAACATCTACAATGCGCATCCAGATCTACTGTATAAAATCATACAAGCGCAAACAGTTGAGACTATCTTGCTCGTTGGACACAACCCTGGTATCGAAACAGTCATCAATATGCTTGATAACTCTGCTACCATTAACGGAATGGGCACCGCTAACTTAGCAATAGTTGACCATGAAAAGAGAAAACTAATAAAAATCGTAAAGCCATAATTAAAAATCCACTCTAAAGAGCTTAAGCTGCTCACCCTCGCACCCAGCGCACTCTCCACTTCAAAACCTTCATTGCGCAGCAGTTCAGCATATATGGCGCAAATGGTTGGAGCATCATCTGCGATCAGAATCTTTAATCCCTCTTCACCAGTTTTTGCCCACTCTACTATCTCACATAAAAAGATATTTATTAATTTAAGAGACAAAAAAAGGACAACCTATAAAAGGTTATCCTTTTCAAAAACTGGGGTGACTGATGGGGCTTGAACCCACGACAACCGGAATCACAATCCAGGGCTCTACCAACTGAGCTACAATCACCATAAACTTTTTATAACAATTCTACTAACTTTTATTAACACACTGCCATTAATAGAGGCATCTTGTTACAACTTTACAAAATTGGCGCGCCCGGCAGGATTCGAACCTGCTACCCTCGGCTTAGAAGGCCGATGCTCTATCCTGATGAGCTACGGGCGCAGTTTACATCTTTTACAATTAAATTGGTCGGGGAGGAGGGATTCGAACCCCCGACATCCTGCTCCCAAAGCAGGCGCGCTACCAGGCTGCGCTACACCCCGAAACTTACTTATAACTAAACTATCTAGCTAAATAAGCGAGTGCGTATTATACTACTAAAATCTAATAGGTCAAGGAATATTTTACTTCACATGCTATAATAGTCTAAGTTTTTATACTAACACTACAGATGAGAAGGCAGACTAGATTATGGGTGCAAAAATTCTTGACGGTAAAGCGATAGCGGCAGATATTAAAGAGGTCGTACGGATAGAGGTTGAGGCTCTAGTTGCAGCAGGAAAACGCCAGCCAGGACTTGCTGTTATTCAAGTTGGTGCTGATCCAGCATCTAGCGTCTATGTGCGCAACAAGAGGAGTAGCTGCGATAAGGCTGGAATCATCTCTATTGAGCACGATCTTTCTGCAGAAACTAGTGAAGATCAACTTCTGGCTATTGTAGCGCAATTAAATAGTGATGAGCGGGTGGATGGCATTTTAGTTCAACTCCCCCTCCCCTCCCATATTAATGCTGATCGAGTGATAGAGACCATAGACCCAAATAAAGATGTAGATGGCTTTCACCCATACAATATGGGCAGACTCGCTTTGAAGATGCCGCTACTTCGCCCTTGCACTCCTTGTGGAGTTATGACTCTTCTGGAGCGTACTGGTATAGATCTTATTGGTAAAGAGGCTGTAATTATTGGCGCATCAAACATTGTTGGTCGTCCGATGGCTCTGGAGCTTCTCTCTGCTGGCTGTACTATTAGCGTATGCCATAGCAAGACTACTGATCTAGAGGCTCATATACGAAGGGCTGAAATTTTAGTAGTTGCTGTCGGCATTCCTAACTTTATTAATGGTGAGTGGGTACGCGATGAGGCTGTAGTTATTGATGTTGGAATTAATCGCCTAGAAGATGGAAGCTTAACTGGGGATGTAGATTTCTCTGCTGCTCAAGAGCGCGCTTCGTGGATCACCCCTGTACCTGGCGGTGTGGGGCCGATGACTATTGCCACTCTAATGCAGAATACACTACTCGCTTATCGCTTTAGGTATACTTAACTACGGCGCCAAATAGTTCCTGTAGCACTATCCTCTAAAATAATTCCACTATCTGCTAATAGATCACGAACTCTATCTGACTCAGCCCAATCTTTATTAGCACGCGCCGAGTTGCGTTGTTTAATTAACCCTTCAATATCTTCATCACTAATCCCTCCCTCAACTACCACTCCTCCTCCTTGCAAGAACCTCTTTGGATCACTCTGCAGCAACCCCAAAGTCTCGGCAAGATTGGTTAAGAGTAGCGCATGAGTTACCGCATCTTTTTCATCTCCTGCATCTTGCAGGCGATTCACTTCACGCACTAGATCAAACATAACTGATAGAGCCTCTGGAGTATTAAAGTCATCATCCATCGCTTCGTTGAAACGCTCTTCCCAACCAACTGTCTCCGCTGTAGCTTCTCCTTCTGACGAATCTACTCCTACAGATCTTAGAGCAGTATATAGTCTGGTTAGAGCTGCCTGAGCATTATCTAAGTTCTCTTCAGTGTAGTTAAGTGGGCTTCGGTAGTGGCTTGTTAACAGGAAGTAGCGCACCACTTCAGCAGGATATTTATTAAGAACTTCACGAATAGTGAAAAAGTTACCTAAAGATTTAGACATCTTCTCATCATCTACTCGCACAAAACCAGCATGCATCCAGTAGTTAACAAAACTCTCACAAGTTGCACCTTCTGCTTGGGCAATCTCATTCTCATGATGAGGAAAGATCAGATCCATTCCGCCGCCATGGATATCAAAATGGTTCCCGAGACACTGGGTTGACATTGCCGAGCACTCTATATGCCAGCCAGGTCTCCCCTCGCCCCATGGAGAATCCCATTTTGGTTCATCTGGTTTCGCTGATTTCCAGAGTGCAAAATCTACAGGGTTGCGTTTCACTTCATCTATATCCACTCTCGCACCCGCTTGTAGATCTTCTAAATTCTTTCCAGATAGTTTCCCGTAATCTTCGACTGCAGAGACTTCACAGTAGACATCTCCATTATCTACTACATACGCTTTACCATTCTCTATCAACTTCTCAATCATAGAGATAATCTCAGCCATAGAGTGAGTCGCACGCGGCTCTTGGCTTGGCGGCTCAATACCAAGAGCTTCTGAATCTTCATGGAGTGCTGTTATAAATCTTTCGACTAGCACATTAAAATCTTCCCCATTCTCATTGGCTCGCGTAATTATCTTATCGTCAATATCGGTGATGTTTCGTACATATTCCACCTTGTAACCTTGCCTGCGTAGATAGCGGACAACGATATCAAAAAACACCATAACGCGCGCATGCCCCACATGACAGAGGTCATAGACGGTCATACCGCAGACATAGATACGGACTTCGCCCTCATTTATTGATTTAAAGATCTCTTTAGAACGACTTTGGGTATTATATATTTTTAGCATTTGAATATTATAGCAACTTATAACCGCTGTGAATGTTATCATTACCAACTTTAATTGAGAATTAATGCCATGAAAATAACCAATCTATTAAGCTCCATTCTGGGAGCAACTCTTCTTATTTCAAGCTCTATCACTGCACAAGCTGCAGAATTGCCTTTAGTTGTACTTGAAACTAACCAAGGAGATATAACTATTGAACTAGATCAGGAGCGAGCTCCCATCTCAGTTGAGAATTTTCTCAACTATGTCGATAGCGGATACTATAGCGGCACAATTTTTCATCGTGTAATTCCAGGATTTATGGCTCAGGGTGGAGGATTTACCACTGACTATCAGAAGAAAATGACTGGAGATGAGGTTCATAATGAGGCTGATAACGGTCTAAAGAATAGTCTAGGAACTATCGCTATGGCTCGTACCAGCAACCCTCACTCAGCTACTAGTCAGTTCTTTATCAATACTGCAAACAATGGATTTCTCAACCATACCAGAAAATCTCGTAATGGATGGGGCTATACCGTCTTCGGGCGAGTAGTTGAGGGGATGGCTGTAGTACGCAAAATTGAGAAGATCAAGACTGGAGCCGGTGGCATATTTGGATCTGATGTACCAAAAGAGATGGTTATTATAAATTCAGCAAAACGCTTTAAACCTTAAATATTTAAATATAAACTCACAATTCAAATTCAGAATTCAAACTCATAATTTAAACTTACGGAGAGACTAAAATGAATGTATTAATGAAAACATCTATGGGAGATATAACCCTTGAGCTAAAACAGGAAGCGGCACCTAAAACTGTCGAGAATTTCCTAACCTATTGTAGAGATGGATTTTACGATGGTACTATCTTCCACCGCGTAATTCCAAACTTTATGATTCAGTGTGGTGGAATGGAGTCAGGTATGAGTGAGAAGAGCACTAATGAGCCTGTAGAGAATGAGGCAGATAATGGGTTAAAGAATGATGTTGGAACTATAGCAATGGCTCGCACTATGGATCCTCACTCAGCTACAGCACAGTTTTTCATCAACACCAACAGCAATGATTTCCTAAACTATCCAGGACAAGATGGATGGGGATACTGTGTATTTGGTGCAGTAGTTGACGGAATGGATATAGTCCGCGAAATTGAGAAGGTCGATACTGCAACCAACGGCTTTCATGATGATGTACCAACTGAAGAGATTATTATAGAGAGCATCTCTGTTATCGAGGAGGAGTAGATCTAAAGAGTAGATAGAGACAAAATTGTGTCAATCTGCTTTATAGCTGATCTCCACCTTGCGCCAAATCAAGAGCAAGAGGTGGAGCGTTTCAGACGATTCCTAAAACAAGATGCCTCACAACATAAAGCACTCTACATCCTAGGTGATCTATTTAATGTCTGGTTAGGTGATCGAGCATCAGCATCCAACTACCAATCAACCATAACTGCGCTAAATAAACTCACGACCAGTGGAACTGCAATATTTATCCAACATGGAAATAGAGATTTTCTACTAGGAGAATATTTTTTAGAGGCGACTGGTGCCACCCTAATTGATGACCCTCACCGCATAGAGGTTAAAGGAAGATCAATTCTCCTAACTCATGGTGATAAACTCTGTATAGATGATATCTCTTACCAACGCTACCGTCGCTTTATTCGTAACCCATTAATTGAGTCAATACTGCACCATCTGCCAGCAACTGTGCTAGAGTTGATCGGAAGTAAAGTTCGCACCCATAGTGAGCAGTCTAAAACCAGCAAACAGAGCTCTATTATGGATGTAACTCAATCTGAAGTAGAACAGATTATGCGTAGTTGGAGTTGTTTTACTATGGTTCACGGACATACTCATCGTCCTGCTATTCATAGTTTTGAGCTAGATGGAAAACCTGCACTACGAGTTGTAGTTGGAGATTGGGAGTCAGAGCAGAATGTGGTTAGCTATAAAAGTGGGGAATTTATTCAACAGAGCATATGATTAAATAGAGATGCATAATGAAACAATCTAAAAAGGTAATCATCCTCTTTACCGCTCTTATTATGCTTCCACTACTGAGCTGGAGCACTGTTAATGCAGCACATGTAGATCCTGTAGTCCCTATCTTGCTCGCCTTAACTATCATTACTATACTCGCCTTAATTGGGAGATCAATTGCCCAAAACTATAATCAACCATCCGTACTCGGTGAACTTGCCATCGGCATACTTATCGGAAATATTGGCTATTGGATGGGAAGTGATCTAATTACAGTTTTACGCGACTCTAGCTCCGTATTCAGCGCTATAAATCTCTCGTTAGAGGGAGAGATCTCGCTTCAACAAGCTCTTACTCTAAACTTAGGGGAGAGCCTTAGCAACAAACTAATGCCAATCTTGTCAAGCCCTCAAGGGAGCGAGATAACAACAGTAATTAAGGTTGTAGATAATTTTTCTCGACTTGGGCTACTCTTTCTCCTATTTGCAGTAGGGCTAGACTCATCTACAGATATGATTCGTAAATCTGCTGGCTCTGCACTGCGAGTTGCGTTTATTGGAGCATTCGTTCCCTTCCTCTTAGCTCTGGTAGTTATGGAGATATTTGCTACTAACAGCCACTGGTCTTCTAACCTGATAGTCGCTATTGCTCTTAGTGCAACTAGCATAGGAATCACCGCTCGAGTATTTCAGGAGCTCAACCAGACTCATACCGAAGTTGGGCGTATTGTACTTAGCGCAGCGGTTATTGATGATATTTTAGGGTTGATTCTATTAGCCATTGGAGTGGATATTATATTTAGGGATAGCCTAGATATGGCAAATATCAGCTACGCTATTATTCAGGCTCTGCTATTTTTATCTGCAGTATTTTTTCTAGCTCCAAAAATTATCTACTTTGTGATACGACATATTCACCACTTTAAACTGTGGGAAGCTGAACTATTTGTCTCTTTCCTCCTCCTAACTACTCTCTCTTGGCTTGCTGATTTTTTTGGTCTCTCTGCAATTGTCGGAGCCTTCTCTGCAGGGTTGATCCTGAGCAATCACGAGTTCATATATTGGAAAAAAGGGTGTGATGATCTAAATAAAAAAGAGTGCCGTTTGGAATCTGAGGTTAAAGAGCAGATTCGCCCATTTGAGGCAATTCTAGCGCCCATATTTTTTGTCTTAATGGGAACACAAGTTAAGCTAGAGATCTTTCTCCAACCAGAAATTCTAATCCTAGCTACTGCATTAACTGTAGTTGCAGTGGCAGGTAAACTAATAAGTGGATTGGGAGCAAAGAAAGGGCTTCCTCGCTTAGCGATTGGAGCAGGTATGGTTCCACGAGGTGAGGTTGCTCTAATTCTTGCTACTATGGGAAAAGAGATGGGAATTCTGGACTCTTCACTCTTCTCTGCGGTAGTTATTATGGCAATTGCAACCTCTATCATAGGCCCACCACTACTGAAGTGGCAACTCTCATCTCGCTGACGATCTCGTTAATTAAACAGCACTGTTCCCATCTACACTCTGTAAAAAATCTAGCTCTGACTCACTAAAACCAGCCTTTACTCTACCTGGGAGATAGAAAGGTCCACGAATTGCGTAAAGCATATATTCACTAACTAGCTCTCTAAATGTCTGCTCTGGATCGAGCTTACGCTGTTGGCAGAGATAGTGAAACCATTTTGTACCAGCTTTCACATGCCCAACTTCATCCCTTAAAATTATCTCTAATATATCTACACTCTGCTTATCTCCTATTGAGGAGAGTTTCTGCATAATTTTTGGATTAACATCAAGCCCTCTCGCCTCAAGCACTCTTGGCACTAGCGCCATACGCAAGAGAGGGTCAGAAGCACTCATCTCTGCAGCTTCCCAAAGTCCGTTGTGAGATGGAAAATCTCCATACTCATATCCCAGCTGATTGAGCCTTTTTCGCACCAACTGAAAATGGTAACGCTCTTCATCAGCAATCCGTATCCAATCGGCATAATACTCTAATGGCATATCACGAAAACGATATACCGCATCTAGAGCTAGATTTATGGCGTTAAACTCAATATGCGCTATCGCATGCAGCATTGAAGCATGCCCTTCTGGACTGCCAAGCCTACGCCGCTTTAATTTGCGTGGCGGAACAAGATCCGGCTTTTCTGGATGTCCAGCTTGCTCTATGGGCTGAGGAGTGGTTATAGATTCAGTGCTAAGCTTTTCTAACATCCAGCGCTGATAGAGCTCCTCCGTAGCTTGGAGCTTATCCTCTAAATCAGAGAGTGCGAGAACCTGTTCAGTCTCTATAAAAAGATTATTCGATCCCACGACTGAGATCTTGTTTAATATCCTCAATATCTTCTAACCCAACTGCGACTCTAATAAGTCCATCACTAATACCAGCCTGCGCTCTCTCCTCTGGAGATAGTCTACCGTGGGTTGTAGTTGCAGGGTGAGTAATTGTAGTTTTGGTATCACCAAGATTTGCAGTAATTGAGAGCATCTCTGTTGCATTAATCAGTTTCCATGCAGCATCTTTACCACTCATCTTACTATCATCCAGTTCAAAGGAGAGAATCCCCCCTGCACCACTCTGTTGACTACGGGCTAACTCATATTGAGGATGGCTCTTAAGACCAGGATAGTGAACCTCAGTAACCATTGACTGCTGCTCTAACCACTCAGCCAGAGCTGTTGCATTTACTGTATGGGCATCCATCCGTAACTTCATAGTCTCTAACCCCTTAAGGAAGATCCATGCATTAAACGGACTCATAGATGGACCTGCTGTGCGCAAGAAGCTGTACACATCTTTACCAACCAACTCTTCAGATCCCACCACCGCTCCCCCCATTGCCCTACCTTGCCCATCAATATATTTAGTAGCTGAGTGAATAACAATATCCGCGCCAAACTCTAATGGGCGCTGCAGAGCTGGAGTACAGAAGGCGTTATCTACAGCTAGGAGCGCTCCGTGCTTATGAGCAAGATCTGACAGAGCTCGCATATCTCCAATTTGAGTCATTGGATTAGCTGGTGTCTCAATAAATAGTAATTTTGTATTTGGCTCTATTGCCTGCTCCCACTCATCTAGATCAGTAAGAGATACGAAACTTATCTCTACCCCAAATTTCTGCATAAACTGATTAAAGAGCACGACTGTTGTCCCAAAGATAGAACGAGAAGCGACAATATGATCACCAGATTTCAGTACTCCCATACAAGTTGTGAGAATAGCGGACATTCCAGATGCAGTTGCTACACAGCGCTCCCCGCCCTCTAGTGCTGCTAAGCGTTGCTCAAACGCTCTAACTGTTGGATTAGTGAAGCGGGAGTAGATATTACCTGGTTCATCCCCAGAGAAACGAGCAGCTGCCTGCTCTGCAGAGTCGAACACATAGCTAGAGGTGGGAAAAATAGCCTCACTGTGCTCTCCCTCATTAGTTCTTTGGTGACCTGCTCGAACTGCTATTGTTGCAAAATTATACTCTTCTGGATCTATCATTGTGCCCCCCTTAATTGGAATTGTAAACTCCTAAAACTTCATCATCATCTTCGGACTGTAGTTCTTTCTCTGAATCACAACGAGCATCCTCAAGAATCTTAAAATATTCATCATCAATCCCATCGGCAACACCAGTAACATAATTTGCATCAAATACTGAAGTATCGAACTCTTTTATCAGTGGATTACCCTCTTGCACGGAGTCAATAAGATCTGTTAAATCTTGATAGATAAGCTTATCAGCACCAATTTCAACTGCAATTTCAGCTTCGCTGCGTCCGTGAGCAATCAGCTCTGAAGCTACAGGCATATCTATACCGTAAATATTTGGATAACGAACTGGTGGTGCCGCAGAAGCGAAATAGACTTTGCGTGCTCCTGCATTGCGGGCCATCTCTATTATTTGAGCCGAAGTTGTGCCACGAACTATTGAGTCATCAACCAACAGTACATTCTTCCCCTCAAACTCTAATTTTAGAGGGTTCAATTTTTGGCGCACAGATTTTTTACGCTGCTTCTGTCCAGGCATAATAAAGGTTCTACCAATGTAGCGATTTTTTATAAAGCCCTCTCTAAACACTATATTCAGAGTATAGGCAAGTTGTGATGCTGAGGTGCGACTGGTATCGGGAATGGGGATAACTACATCAATATCATGTTCTGGCCATTCACGAAGTATCTTAGTTGCTAACTTCTCCCCCATCCGTAGACGCGCTTTGTGTACATGCACATCATCTAAGATAGTGTCTGGACGCGCAAAATAGACATGTTCGAATATGCATGGAGTTAACCTAGGATTATCTGCACACTGCTTAGTCGAGAGGACGCTACCAGATTCCGCATTGATACTAACAAAAACTGCCTCTCCAGGACCCACATCGCGCAATAGCGTGTAGCCTAAAGCATCCACAGCTACACTCTCAGAAGCGACCATATAGCTCTTACTACCATCATCCAAAACTTTTTCGCCAATACAGAGGGGACGAATTCCAAATTGATCTCTAAATGCTACCATTCCCACTCCAGTGATCATTGCCACTACAGCGTAACCACCCTCACAACGCTTATGTACCGCAGCCACAGCTTCAAATATGTCATTATCTTCTATGCGCATTTTTCCCAAATACTGAAGCTCATGCGCAAACACATTAAGTAGAATCTCCGAATCAGAATCTGTATTAATATGTCGTAAATCCTCTAAATAGAGATTATTCTTAATTTTAGCAGCATTGGTTAGATTGCCATTATGGGCGAGTGCTATTCCATACGGAGAGTTTACATAGAATGGTTGCGCCTCAGCACTAGAGGAACATCCTGCTGTAGGATAGCGTACATGTCCAATCCCCATATTACCTTTTAGACGCAACATATGACGAGTCTGAAAGACATTTTTAGCTAATCCGTTGGCTTTACGCAGAAAAACTTTTCCATCGTCGCAGGTCATAATCCCCGCCGCATCCTGCCCTCTATGTTGAAGTACAGTAAGCCCATCATAGAGCTCTTGATTAACTGCTTGGTTTGAGACAATCCCTATAATTCCACACATATATATATTCTCTCTAAATATTTTTTAAATTATGAGTAATACTACTTTAAACCATCTGTCCGTAATCAAAATAACTTCTTAGATGTTCTGGTAGATGCTCAATGACCCACATAGAGAGCTCCAGCACTTTCGGTATAAGTTGCGACTCTTGCCACCAGCTGTCTTGGGGCAGTGGAGTTAGCCCTGACATTAAAATTAACAGAGATACAATAATTAAGCCACGCGCCATTCCAAAGAAGAGTCCGAGAATATAATCCATCCCACTAAAACCAGAAAACTCTACCATACTTTGCATAACTTTATTAATTATAGAGCCGACAATCAAGACCGCAAAAAATAGGAGCGCAAATGCCGTTCCTGTACGAATAGATGGAGTCTCTATCCACTGATCGAGAAGAGAAGCCTGCTCTGCCGAGAAGGTGAATGCTACCCAGAGAGCTATAACCCAAGTGGCAAGAGAGATCGCCTCTTGAAAAAAACCTCGCATCAAACTAATGCCAGTTGAGACTAGAATTATTCCTAGTATGACTGCATCAGCCCAATTTAAACTTACTGTATCTATTGTCTCTACTACTGGTATCATCTTTAATTTACCTCAATACTTAATTATTTGATTTCAATTATTTGGTTTCATGTGGGGAAAGAGTAGCACATCTCGAATAGATGGAGAGTCTGTAAAGAGCATTACCAATCTATCAATTCCAATTCCCTCACCTGCTGTGGGTGGCATTCCATACTCTAATGCTGTCACATAGTCAGCATCAAAGTGCATAGCTTCATCATCACCAGCCTCTTTCTCTTCTACCTGCTTATGGAAACGCTCTGCTTGATCTTCATAGTCGTTTAGCTCAGAGAATCCATTAGCAATTTCACGCCCACCCACAAAGAACTCAAAACGATCCGTTACAAATGGATCAGCATCACTGCGCCGTGCTAACGGAGAGACTTCCGTTGGATATGCAGTAATAAAGGTTGGCTGCATCAGACGATGCTCTACTGTCTTCTCAAATATCTCAATCTGTACTTTACCTAAACCGTAACCATCTTTTAGTGGTATATTGAGACTCTGTGCCACCTTACGAGCACTCTCCAACTCATCTATATCTTCAGCACTCAACTCAGGATTAAAGTGAAGAATAGACTCTCGTATTGTCATCCGCACAAATGGCTTACCGAAGTCATAACTCTCGCCTTGATAACTAATCTCAGTTGAGCCAATCACTTTTTGTGCTATGCCGCGCAGCATCTCCTCAGTCATATTCATAAGATCTAGATAGTTAGAATATGCCTCATAAAATTCAATCATAGTAAATTCTGGATTGTGCCGCGTTGACAGACCCTCATTACGAAAACTGCGATTGATCTCATACACCTTTTCAAATCCACCAACAACTAA
>JABHVM010000082.1 GCA_018658305.1 Thiotrichales bacterium
GCAGAGGCTGTTCAGATTGTAACTATGCACTCATCAAAGGGGTTGCAGTACAAGATCGTATTTTGTCCATTTCTCTGGAAACATAAATTAAATAGAGATAAGATTGTCAAGGTGCATAGCGCAGCTGGAACTCTTATAGATCTTGGGTCAGATCTTTTAGATGAAAGAAAAAAAAAGGCACAGATAGAGTTAGATCTTGAAGCATTGAGAATAGCTTATGTAGCAGTAACTAGAGCAGAATCTCGCTGTTATCTGGTGGTTGGGGATGGTTTGAAAGATTTTCACAAGTCAGCGCTTGGTAAGCTTCTTAATGGGCAAGCACTTCCTGTTGGTGAGCCATTTCAGCATAAATATTTGAAGGTAGCAACGAGTGCAGTTTTACATACTTCTAACGATGATAAAAAAGAGTTTATTCCAGTAATATTCGCTCGTAATGAAGTAGATGTAAGTTATCGAATGACAAGTTTTAGTGGGCTAGATAGAGATAGAGTTGCTGGAGTTGTATCCAAACAATCAATAATAAAAGAGAAGGCTCTGCTTCCTAAAGGAGCGCATTTCGGTAATCTGATTCATGATCTATTGGAAAATATACCTTTCTCAGAGCTTGCTATCTCTCTGAACAGAGAGCTCCTAAAGCGTAAGTGTCAGCAGTATGGAGTTAGCTTAGAGGATAGAGAAGATCATCTCGAAGAGTTATTAATAAAGGTGGTAACAACTCCACTATCTAATTTGGATAATCCAGCTGATTTAGATTTTACTCTGAGTGGGACTGATCCTGAGCGGACTCTTAAAGAGATGTCATTTTTCTATAGTATAGATAGTGTAGATCTTGAAGAGTTAAATAGGCTACTCTTGGCTGAGAGCGACATTCCATTTCAGCCTATCCAAGCAAGCACAATTTCAGGTTACCTGAATGGCTTTATAGATCTTGTGTGTGAGCACAATGGACGCTTCTTCATAATGGACTACAAGAGTAACTTTCTCGGTAACAGTTATACAGATTATGGAGAGGAAGCTATTTTTGAGGCTATGAGAGAGCACAACTACGGACTTCAATTTACCATCTACAGTATGGCACTTCATCAATATCTACTTAATAGAGATCCAGATTATAGTTATGAGGATAATTTTGGCGGAGTTAAATATCTATTTGTGAGAGGAATGGATGGTGAGAGCTGTGATAATGGCATTTTCAACTATCGTGCTTCAGAGGAGTTGCTTAACCAAGTGCAATATATATTTAATAGCAATGGGGTTGGGGGTGAAAGATGACTCTATTAAGTAGCCAGTTGGCTAAATTCTTTGTGCCAGAGAGTGGAGGTAAGTTTGATCTTCTCAGGGCTATTTTAGAGCGTCTTAACGAACAGCAGTCAGCAGGTGACAGCTGCATACTTTTAGATGGAGAGGAGCAGAAGCTGGTAAAAGAGAGTGAACTAGTGGGGAAGGATGCTCCTTTTGTGTTAGAAGATAGAAGACTATATATGCAGCGTTATTGGTTATATGAGGAGCAGTTGGCGCAACGCTTGCGAGAGCTTGCCAATACTCTATCTCAAGATGGACTGGATATTGATAACTACTTTACGGATGAGTATCAGAGAGAGGCTGCTCAGTTAGTGCTTCGTAGTCAGCTCTCAATTATAACTGGTGGTCCAGGTACTGGAAAGACGACCACAGTGGTAAAGATTCTTGCACTACTGCTTCAGCAGAGCAGTGCACAGGAGAGACCGCTAAATATCGCACTCTCTGCTCCAACAGGTAAAGCGGCAATGCGCCTTCAAGAATCGATTGAGGCAAGTAAGAGAGATAGCGAAGTAAATGGTTTAGCTGAATTTGCTGAGGAGTTGATTGACTCAATACCAAGCGAAGCTAGAACTATTCATCGTCTACTCGGAGTGATACCAAACTCTATCCATTTTCGACATAACGCTACCAATCCACTTGGAGCAGATGTGGTGCTAGTTGATGAAGCATCTATGGTAGATCTAGCTTTGATGAGTAAGCTCCTTGTAGCCCTAAAATCGGGGGCTAAATTGATCTTAATTGGAGATCAAGATCAGCTCTCTTCGGTAGAGTCGGGAGCAGTACTCTCGGACTGTTATCAAGCTCTGCATAACAATAGGGTGCAGCTTCAGAATAGTTACCGTTTTGGAGGAGCGATTAAAGAGCTTGCTACAGCAATTAACCACCAAAATAGTAATGACGCAATTTCAGTTTTACAAAAAAACAGTGACTCTGTGGTCTGGTTAGAGATGGGTAATAGCATATCTAAATTAATTAAAGATGGATATAGTCGTTATGTTGCCTCTGTAGCTGAGATGGTTAAACGAGATGTTACTGTTACGGAGCAAGATATTGTAAAAATATTTGAAATATTTAACTCATTTCAAATCTTAACTGCTACTCGACAGGGGCGATCTGGTGTTGATGGGCTTAATAGATTGTGTGAGACAATTCTATTAAATGATGGAAGTGATCACGCTCAATGGTATCAAGGAAGACCCATAATGGTTGTACAGAATGACCACAACTTAGGGCTATTTAATGGTGATATTGGAGTACATTTAAATGGCGCAATCTATTTTCTATTGGCTGATGGGGTGCGCTCTTTTTCACCATTGAGGATTCCTCAACATGAGACATCTTATGCGATGACAATCCATAAGAGTCAAGGTTCAGAATTTGGCGAGGTGCTTTTAATTCTTGATCCATCTCACTCTAACAGTATGCAAGAAAATGCGAATGATAGTGTAGGTATCTCCAACCTGTTAAGTAAAGAGCTTCTCTATACGGCAGTAACAAGAGCTAAAAAGAGAGTTATTATATCCGCTTCAGAGACCCTGATCCGTAATACTATAAACAACTCTATTCAGCGAATTAGTGGATTAAAAGAGAAGCTTAATTCGTAACTATTCAGCTCACATATAAAATTTACCATCATTGCGTTGATAAATTTGATAGATAGTAGTTGTTATGCCTACACAGGCTAAGGTATACTCCTAAACTTATAAGTCAGGTAAAAAGTAAAGACCTAGCCCCTTTTTTTGACTAAAATTATGAGGAAGAGCGGATGTTATCACTAAATTATGAAGTTGAAATCAACAAAGATCATAGAGTTGAGCTAACATTGCCTGAAAGCCTTTCGTTAGGTAAATATCAACTGGTTGTAGTGGTTGATAAAGCAGTAAATCACCATAATGATGCGCAGGATGACTCGGAAGCATTGATGGCGTTGGCTAGGCAGGTGTTGGAGATATTAAGGATCCTGTTGCATGGCAGAGAGAGCAGCGTTCCGAATGGGATAAATAGTGCTTTCTCCTGATTACATTATTGATAGTAATGTTCTTATCTATCTGTTCAACCTTGCTCACCAACGACCAGAAACTATTGGAGATTCCGAAATTAAAATCTCAGTCTATTGTCTTGATTGGCAAATAGGGGGCAGCTTTAATTCCCGTGGAAGAGCCAAGATAGATGAGTATAAAAATTGAAGAGAAGTACTGTAATGGAGTTAAAAAGTGAAGTTTGAATGGGATCAACAGAAAGCTAACTCTAACCTAAAGAAACATGGAGTTACTTTTCAAGAGGCAACGACTATATTTGGTGATATGCTGTCGGTTACTTTTGACGATCCTGATCATTCAGTAAATGAGCGTCGGCTTATTACTTTCGGTGTGTCGAGAACCGACAAGTTGCTTGTTGTCTCTCACACTGAAAGAAATGAATCTATGAGAATTATTAGTGTTAGAGAGATGACTAAACAAGAGAGGTGTATGTATGAGGAAGGATAAAGATGAAATGAGATCTGAGTACAAGAAGGAAGATCTTGGTGTTGGCGTACGAGGAAAATATTACCAAGAGTATCAGGAGTCACATAATGTGGTGATGCTCAGACCAGAAGTGGCAGAAGTGTTCTCGACTGATGAAGCTGTAAATGATGCTTTAGCATCTTTAATAAAGGTGGCTAAAACATCAACAGCTCTAGCGAGGAAATGAAAAATGAAAGTGCTATAAAATTAATTTTCATAGTAGCATAAGTTGCACTACTGAGTCTAGCTATTGTGTATCTGGTTGCACGAGGTCGTGTAACTGAATAGTTACCTTAATTCTTAGTTGATAGCTGCAGCTCTGTAAGATATTTTTTATAAAGTTCCATTGCTCCACTCTGCGCCTTAGAGATAGATTGTGGTTGCAGGAATAGCTCCATCCGTTTTCGATCTAGCTCTGCTCTTCTATTCCCAAGAGCATAAGATAAGCTGTACCAAATGTGAGCTGTAGTGAAATCTAAAATTTGTAACTCAAAGATGTTTCCAGCTCGTCGTGCCATAGCTCCACGTTCTTCACTGCGTTCGCTAGAGTTGAATGGTACAGGGTTGAGGACTCTCTTGCCAAGCCAGTTAGCCTCTCTAGTTGGGTCTACTTTAACAGGCCCCCCATTTTTAAAGAGCTCAGCTAGCTGCTCTTGTAGAGCTGCAAGTTGAATTAGGTTTATCTTTGCTGCCTGTCTGTTCCGTTCTACTCCTGCTTTGTGAAGCCCGTTCTCAAACGCTAGAGTAAGGGCAAGTAGAGCGCGGTTAGAGTCTCTTTTTATGAGCTTGCCATCAGCATAGAGCATTCCCAGCTCATACTGCGCTTCACTATCTCCTTCACCAGCAAGGCGGCTTAGTTCTAGTAGGGCTCGTTCGCCATCTCCTCGTTGCACGGCTTGTTTGGCACTATTTAAATCTGATTTATACTTCCCGCTTTCCGCTTGAGCTGTAGTTATTCCAAAAAATATGGAGATAACAAAAGTTGATGCGATAACTAAATTTAATCTGTCTGCTATTTTATTCATCCGTAGATTATACACCCAACACCATACACTCAACAGCTCTACCTATAGTCTCTAAATAATGTATACTACTACCTATGTCAGGAAACTCAATTGGAAAGCTGTTTAGTGTAACCACATTTGGCGAAAGTCATGGGGTCGCTCTTGGTTGTATCGTGGATGGTTGTCCTCCAGGTGTTGCGTTAGAGGCTGCAGATATTCAAGTTGATCTTGATCGTAGAAAACCAGGCACCTCTCGTCATACCACTCAACGCCGAGAGAGTGACAGGGTAGAGATTCTCTCTGGAGTATTTGAGGGGAAGAGTACGGGAACTCCGATTGGTCTTCTGATTCATAATGAGGATCAGCGTTCCAAAGATTATGCAAACATAGCTGACCGTTTTCGTCCTGGGCATGCAGATTATACCTATAGTCAGAAGTATGGATTTCGCGACTATCGTGGAGGTGGACGCTCTTCGGCGCGCGAGACAGCGATGCGAGTGGCAGCTGGGTCAGTGGCTAAGGCTGCTCTTAAGGCGCAGTTTGGAGTGGAGATTCACGGCTATCTTGCACAAATTGGACCTATTAAAGTCGAGAAGTTAGATTGGGAACAGGTGCATCAGAATCCATTCTTCTCCCCTGATGTGGATAAGGTTGCGGAGATGGAAGCGTATATGGATGCACTACGCAAAGAGGGGAACTCTATTGGCGCACGCATTAATGTGGTAGCGACAGGTGTTCCTCCAGGGTGGGGCGAGCCCATTTTTGATCGTCTTGATGCTGAGATAGCTCACTCTATGATGAGTATAAATGCAGTTAAAGGGGTGGAGATAGGTGCTGGGTTTGACTCTATTGAGCAGAAGGGGACAGAGCACCGAGATGAGATGACTCCAGATGGCTTTAAGACAAATAGGGCTGGAGGAATTTTGGGCGGTATATCATCTGGGCAAGATATCTTAGTCTCTATGTCACTGAAGCCAACCTCTAGTCTACATATCCCTGGAGATACTATAAACAGAGATGGGGATGCTGTAGAAGTGGTGACTAAAGGTCGCCATGATCCATGTGTTGGAATTAGAGCAACTCCAATCGCTGAAGCGATGTTGGCGATAACTCTGCTTGACCATGCGCTCCGTCAGCGCGGGCAGAATGGAGCTGTTGAGAGCTCCATCCCTGTTATTTGACTATACCCTACGCCTCACTATATAAGAGGCTCTCCAGTTTTTACTTCTTCTATTTTGCTACTCTCGGAGTATTGATCCCCTATTGGGGGCCATATTTGGAGCATCTTGGATTTTCGATTAGAGAGATTGGCGAGCTAACTGCTATCCTTGGAGCTACAAAGATTGTTGCGCCAAACATTTGGGGGTGGTGGGCTGACCGTAGAGGTGAGCATCTATTCGTTGTCCGCTTCGCCTCTATCGCCTCTATCATCGCTTTCGCAGGAATTTTTATCGGAAGTGGTTACTGGTGGGTAGCGTTAGTTATCGCGGTATTTAGTTTTTTTTGGAATGCATCCTTGCCGCAGTTTGAGGCGGTTACCCTAAATCATCTAACTGGAAAAATTGAACATTACTCATCTATTAGGCTCTGGGGGTCAGTAGGATTTATTGTCACAGTTGCACTATTAGGGCCGCTACTAGAGTGGTGGAGTATAGAGCTAGTTCCTGTAGTGTTGATTCTGTTGATGGTTGGAATTGGGGTAAGTAGTATGCTTATACCTGTAGTTCCAGAGCAAAAGCATACACAGTCTAATATCTCTTTAGCGAAGGTTATGCGTAACCCCTTAGTGATGGCGCTGCTGTTAGTTGCTTTTCTAAATCAGGCTGCGCATGGAACTTACTATACATTCTATACACTATATATGGAGTCATTCGATTATAGTAAAGGGTTGATCGGTTTGCTCTGGGCGGTGGGTGTTGGAGTAGAGGTCGCAGTATTTATTTTTATGGCAAAATGGATTCCCCGTTTTGGGGAGCGCAACCTAATGCTTGTAAGTTTGGCGTTGGCTATGGTGCGTTGGGTTGTGATAGCTCTTTACCCTGAAGATTTGACTTTAATATTTATTGCGCAAAGTTTTCATGCTGCGAGCTTTGGGGTTATTCATGCAGTCTCCATTCATCTAATTCACGATCTATTTCGTGGCAAGCTCCAGGGGCGGGGGCAGGCGCTCTACTCAAGCGTAAGCTTCGGGGCAGGCGGTGTGGTTGGAAGTTTATTGGGCGGAATTATCTGGGTTAGTAGCGGCTCGTCAGCAATATTTATCTTTTCTGCGCTATTAACGCTGATAGCATTTATAGTGACTTGGATCTGGATTCGCCCACAACAAGTTGATATATTTAAACTTAATAGTTAATATATCCCATTTGGGATATGTGATATATCCCTTTTAATCGCTAAAAACAGATAAAATAGAGTTGAATGTAGGAAGAAAGTCTGACATAGTACGCTCTCAATTTCATAAATCACTGTGCACGGTGTACAGAGAAAATCTACCGATAGACGTTTTAAGGAGCAATTTACAAATGTCAGAAGAGAAGACCAAGCTAAACGCAAACAGCCCGGCGCTGGATATAGCAACCCCAAACCTAGATGAGTTAGAGAAAGGTCCATGGCCTAGTTATGTCTCTACACTAAAGCGTCTAGCCGCTACAGAGACAAAACACCAGAAGATGATGCGAGGAGTTATTGGAACGTTAGAGCAATCTTTCGTTAACCGTCGCGGTTACTGGAAGGGTGGTACGGTAGGAGTGATTGGATATGGTGGTGGTATTATCCCACGCTTCTCTGAGCTAAAAGATGACAACGGTGAGACAATGTACCCAGACGCACTTGAGTTTCATACGGTTCGTATTATGCCACCAGCGGGTATGCACTATACTTCAGCGTTGCTGAATAAAATGTGTGATGTTTGGGAGGAGACTGGCACAGGCCTTATCTGCCTACATGGGCAGTCTGGAGATATTTTGTTCCAGGGAACAGATACAGACGGTGTACAGATTGCATTTGATAGACTAAATGATACTGAAACTTTCAAAGATGTTGCTGATGATTTCTGTTTCGATCTTGGTGGTGCAGGACCAGCGGTTCGTACATCAGTCTCTTGTGTCGGCGCAGCTCGTTGCGAACAGTCATGCTTTGATGAGGGTGATTTGATGCAGGCTACTATTAATGAGTTCCTAGATGATATGCATCGTCCAGCTCTTCCATACAAAATGAAGTGGAAGTTCTCTGGTTGCCCTAACGACTGTACTAACTCAATTCAACGCGCAGATATGGCAGTGATCGGAACTTGGCGTGATGATATCAAAGTCAATCAAGATGGCTGGAAAGCATTTGTAGCAGACAAAGGTGCAAAATATGTGTTTGATAATGTAATCAGCCGCTGCCCTAGTCAGTGTATGGAGATGGCAGAAGATAGCTCACTTACTATTGGTAATAAAGAGTGTGTAAAATGTATGCACTGTATTAATGTAGTTAGTTCTCAAAGTGAGAAATATGTAGGTAAAGATGGTGATGCCATTCTTGCGCAGGGTGATGACAAAGGAGTTACTATCTTAATGGGTGGAAAAAGAACCCTTAAAGTTGGCGACCTCTTCGGTACAGTTATCGTGCCATTTATGAAGATTGAGACAGAGGAAGATAAAGAGAAATTCCTAGAGATCTCTGGCGACCATGTAGATTTCTTCGCAGAGAATGCACTAGAGCATGAACGCTCTGGAGAGATGATAGAGAGAATCGGTCTCCCAGCATACCTTGAGGCAATGGATCTAGAAGTTGATCCAAATATGATATCAGTACCTCGTACTTCACCTTATGTCCGTATGGATGATTGGGATGATGAAGTTGCGAAGTGGAAAGAACGAAAGAGTGCGTGATAGTGAACTCGTCGTCTGGCGCATTGTGCCAGAACGAAAGAGTGCGTAAAGAGTACTGGTAGGTTAGGGCTCCTCCTTCTTAACCTAGCCTACCCCCCCTCTGAGATTTATCTCAGAGGGTTTTTTTTAATCTAATATATACTGCTATATTTGCCACACATTCAACTAAATATATTTGTAACTATTCAGCTCACCCATAAAATTTACCATCTCTGCGTTGCAAAATTATCATATACAAGTGTATACTCAAATCTTGCGCCTTGATCTGATGAATTTTAGAGGCAATCTGAACAGCTACAACTGCAACTGAATAGTTACATATATTTTACCAACAAGGAAAAAACCATGCTAGAAACCAACACCAAAATTCCCTCATTCTCTTGCCAAGATCAGAACGGTAATGAGAAAACTTTCAAAGATATCACTGGAAAAAATGGAGTCATCCTCTACTTCTACCCAAAAGATAACACCTCTGGTTGCACCACTGAAGCTCAGGAATTTAGAGATGAGATCTCCACCTTTAGAAAACTAGGATTAGAGGTCGTCGGTGTCTCTAAAGATAGCGCCAAAACTCACACCAACTTCATCACTAAACATGAACTCCCTTTCACCCTATTAGCCGACAATGATCCAGAGGCAGAAATGTGCAACGCATTTGGAGTTTGGCAAGAGAAGAAGAACTACGGTAAAGTCTACATGGGAATTGTGCGCACCACCTATATAATAGACGCTAAAGGGCTGATATTAAAAGCATACCCCAAAGTACGAGTAAAAGAACATGTTGCTACCGTGCTAGCAGATGCGCAAATATTGGTATAATATCGACTCTAGTTTACATCAATACTCCTATTTACACCGCAAACCGATACCCTTGTCCACGGACTGTTTTGATAAATTGAGGTGAGCGAGGGTTAGACTCGATCTTTTTTCTGATTCTAGAGATCATCACATCCACTCTTCTCTCGCGTCCATCCTCAGACTCATCCCCCATTGCAGTAGCTATATAGTTGCGACTCATAATACGCCCAGCATGTTCCGCAAAGAGTTGGAGGATCTTAAACTGAACGCTGGTGAGCATAATATTCACCTCTCTCTCATCGACTCTTTTGGTTAGAGTTAAACTCTCTAACCAGGGAGTGTATTGGGAAAATTTAATAGATTTTTGGGGGAGCCCTTGATTAGACTCACCTGCAACTACCTGATTATTAACTACTTCACGATAGACTGTTTTACGACGCATAACTGCTCTAACTCGTGCCAGCAACTCTCGCGGATTGACCGGCTTAACCATATAGTCATCCGCACCCACCTCTAACCCTACAATTCGGTCAATTTCATCACTTTTGTTACTGATAATAATAATGGGGGTATCGATTCTGCCTCGCAAATGACGCGCCACAGAGAGCTCCAAACCGGGCGATTTAGCAAGATCTAAAATAATTAGATCTACCTCTGAACTTAAGAGACTACCCTCCATCACAGATTCACTCTCCACAGGGTTGACCCGACAACCCTGCTCACTTAAGTAGCTAGTTAAGAGCTTTCGACACCTGTAATCATCATCAACCAGTAAAATCTTGCTGCTCATAGTTTTGACTCTTCTCTTTCTATATTAAAGAATACTAATATACATCATTTCTAATGTTTACACAATAGCTAGATCGCTGTAATTTACTGTTTTTTTTACTATAATTAACTTAATGCGGTTACTTTTATCAATTTATTGCTAATTTATTACTGAAATCGCGCAACAATATTTTTATTAGCAACAGAGTGAAATATTCATGCAACAGTTCATCTCTATAATACGCTGCATACAAGTTGTCTTGTACGCTGTCACAATCTATCGAAGCAGATCGTGACAGTTTTTTAACTTAATATTAAGGAACAATTATGAAAAAAAGTATTATAGCATTAGGTTTTATCGCCGCAGTCGGTTCAATGGCAGCACAGGCAGAGAGTGATTTCTTTGGCTCAAACTATAGTGGCACCTGGTACAGCAACAGTACTGAAAGTGAAATCACTCTTGCTAGAACCCCTACCTACAACAAATATGGTATGGATATGGATAAAGTTGCAGAGCATGAAGAGAATGGTTACTTCTCATACTGGGATAATGCGCTAGCAACATATAATGAGACAAGTGAAGAGAATGGATATTGGCAGTAATGGAAGCTTTCTCTATATTGCTACTGACAACTTTCCTTGTTTTTGGATTAATAATAAGCAAAGACTACTCTAAATAGAGCTACTCTCCTCTTCCCGCTTTTCCTATTGCTGCAGTAGAGATGACGAAGGTAATTAGTACAATAATAATTACCGGCATTACGGCTACTCTAGTGAGGGCGACGAAGAGGATAGAATCAGGATCTGCAATGGCAACAATGGTTGCGAGTAGCAGTGCGACGATGGCGTAACCGAGATAGAGCCAGCGAAAACGGTGGAGAGCGCTCTCCCAATGTTCAGCCAGCCATGAATTGCCAAGCTCTGGATTGTCCGAAGAGAGGACATTAACTCTTAGCCTATAGAAGATGCGCAGCGCAGTGGTGCTAATGATCGGGAGTAGCATCACCCAGTAGCCATAGCCAGAGACAATTCCTGCTGGAACAGCCAGCAGATGAAAGAAGATAAGGTTGATAACGAATAGTTCGTGCGGGCGTTTGGCGGCCTTACACTCCTCTTCTGTTTTACCATTTAGCTCATCTTGTACTACCTCGTCTTGCGTTATCTCATCCTTTTTTGAGTCCATACTTTTATTTCTCCACTCTATTTTTCTGTTTCTCTATAGGTTTCGCCCCATCTTTTGGACCACCAAAATTATCTGGCATCAAATCATCATCCATCAAAATACGCGATGCCTCCCCATCCATATCATCATACTGCCCTTTACGGATAGAGATCATCAGCACCCAGACTAAGATAACTCCCATTAGAATCATTCCTGGGATCAAGATATAGATAACTTCCATTTTCAGCTTCTCCTAACTTTACTTTACTACTCTAATCTATTTTACTACTCTACGCAGTCGTGCTGCGTTACCAATCACTAGCAGTGAGCTAATAGGCATTGCGACTGCTGCCACTAACGGGGTGATAAACGCCATCATTGCTAAAGGAACCATTACTATATTATATAGGATTGAGATTCCTATATTCTGTCTAATAGTGCGTAGAGTCTGACGGGATAGTCTATTTGCTAACTCGACCTGCTCAAGCTCACTACTCAACAGCACAATGTCTGCACTCTCGACCGAGACATCGGTACCAGAACCTAGTGCAATACCGACATCTGCAACAGTTAAAGCTGGAGCATCATTAACTCCATCTCCAACCATCGCCACCTCAACTCCTTGCTGTTGGAATCGGCTAATCTCCTCTGCTTTCTGCTTTGGTAAAACTTCGGCGATAACTTCAATATCTCCCCCTATCTTTTTAGCTGTTGCCTCAGCGACACTCCTCCTATCTCCACTTAACATTGAGATAGTAGCACCCTGCTCTCGTAGTCTCTGGAGCAACTCACTAACCCCACTGCGCAAGCTATCAGCAAGCGATATTGCCCCCACAAATTCTCCTCCAACTGCTAGAAACAGAACACTCTCCGCTTCACTCTCATGCTGAGATATAAACTTGCTAAGCCTATCTGAACCAAACTCAACAGAGTGCTGCTCAAGCCAAGTAGCGCTTCCCAAAAATGCTAACTTGCCATCTATTTTGGCAGATACTCCAGCTCCAGGACTGTAGTTAAGATTTTCTATGGAGACACTCTCGCTTAAATCTATTGCAACAGTTGCTAACCTATCCTCTGCCGCACTCACAACTGCCGCCGCTATAGGATGTTCTGAATGACGCTCCAACAGATAGGCGCTCTGATAGAACTGCTCCTCACTCCACTCTGCGCTAAGATATATATCTGTCACCTTCATCTTGCCTTCAGTCAAAGTTCCAGTCTTATCAAACACAATATGGTTAATTGAGGAGAGACGCTCTAACACTCCACCATTTTTAATCAGTACACCATGCCGCGCCCCGACTCCTGATGCGACTGCGATAGCCATTGGAGTTGCAAGTCCAAAGGCACAAGGGCAGGTGATAATCAGCACTGAGGTTGCTGCCATTAGTGCGTATTCAAAATCTGCACGCGCTAACCAAAATAGAAAAGTTACTGTAGCCAAGATTAAGGTCAGAGAGATAAACCACGGTACTACACGATCCGCTGTACACTGGATTGGCGCTTTCGAGCGTTGCGCATCCTCAACCATATCTATAATTTTTCCGAGTGCACTATCTTTAAGCACTTTTTCAACTTTTAACTCAAGAGCCCCATTCCCATTAACAGTACCTGCATAGAGCTGACTCCCAACCTCTTTATGCACTGGCATAGATTCGCCACTCAACATTGACTCATCTACCTCACTGAATCCAACTAAAAGTGTGCCATCAACAGGAATGCGTTGCCCCGGCTTAACTAACACTCTATCCCCCTGCTGTAACGAACGCACAGCCACTACCTCCTCTCCATTTGTCTTCAACAGCGTTGCTACTCGCGGTTGTAGATCTAACAATCTCTGAGTGGATGATACCGCTTGGCGTTTAGCTGCTGACTCTAGGTAACGACCAACTAAAATCACGAAGATGAAATTAACCACTGTATCAAAGTAGACCTCTCCTATCTCGCTACCAACAACTGTGATGTAGGTTGAGTAGAGATAGGTTGAAGTAGCGCCAATCGCTATCGGCAGATCCATAGTTAGATGTCTAACTCTCAGCCCCTGCCACGCCCCTTTTAAGAATGGAAAGCCAGCATAGAGTAGAGTGGGAGTTGCAAGAGAGAAACCGAGCCAGTGAAACCACTCTCTAAACTCACCCTGATCTGCGCCGCTGTAGAGCGCAATGGAGATCCAAAGCAGATTCATCATCGCAAAGCCTGAAAAAACTAGGCGGTAGAGGAGAGAACGGTCTCGCTTTTTAAGTTGCCCCTCAGCCTGAGCCGGATCAAATGGCACTGCTGCATAACCTATTTTAGAGAGCTGCAGAATTAGCTCTGATAGTTTTAGCTGGCTTTGATTCCAGCGCAGATAGAGCCTTCGTCCAGTCAGATTAACCTCTGCAGAGAGAACTCCTGGTATTGGATTCAGGGTGCGCTCAATCAGCCAAATGCAGGCTGCGCAGTGAATTCCTTCGACCAATAGATTGATCTCTCGAACTTCGCTCTTACCATCATCACTACTATCTACACTACGAACAAATTGTGACTGAATCTCTATATGATCGAATAGCTCTATATCTTCTGGAATATCTGGCGGTGGTGCCAGCAGAGCTCCATCTGGGGTACGCTCATAGAACCCCTCCATCCCTGCACTGTATATCGACTCGCATACGCTCTTACAGCCATAACAACAAAACTCTCGTTTAGCTCCATCTATCTGTGCAGTGACAGCCCCTTGCTTAGGGTTGGGTAGAGAGCAGTGGAAGCAGCTCATTATTATTGAAGTTAAAGCACTTTAATGCGCTTCTCAACCTTATAGAGATCATCGCCGCTTTTTAAGGTTAAGATAAGATCCCAGACTCCTTTCAAGAGCAGAGTATATCTTGCCTGATATCTGCCATTACCAACTTCTATAAGTGAGACGATAGAGTCTTGATCTCTATCTGAGGGTCGGTAGAGTTGCAGATCTCCAGTTAGCCCTTCCACAGGCTCCCCTGTTTTACTCTTCACAACTACATCAAGGGTAGCTGGAGAAGATGTTACGACCTCACCTTCATCTAATGAAATTTGCCAACCTAGACGCTCACGCATCTCCATAAGTTGTAGAACAGTTCTCTCATAATCTCTCCCCTGCTCATAGTAATCATCTTGCACCAAGCCTGGACTTGTTTTAAATGCAGTTATAATCATTCCTGTATTCACCACCAAAACTAAAAGCAGAAGTCCGAGCCAACCAATAACCCACGGGTTGCGGAATGCTTGCTTATTAGATTGCGAAAAAATTGCCATATTATTACCCTCTACTCTATCTTGGACCCAAGAACATACTTTTATAGCTAGTGTTCAACTCTTTATTCTCAACACTCTGCAGTTTGAAAATTATAGATTTAGACGACTCATCCATATCGTAACGGGGATATCTAACATAAACTGTGTACGGAGTTACCCTACCAGGGCGTACCGCAAATGCCTTCTCAGCACCCACCAGCTCTGCTCCATCTAACCCCTCAGTTGTTACCACTACTCTCATCTCATCATGTGTCTTATTGAGAATTTTAAGTTCATACTTATTCTGAATAGAGCCGTTACTTAATAGCACAAATAGCGGTTGCCTCTCGTGTAAAACTTTAACATCTAACCCTGAGATATTCATTAAACCATATACAATACCTCCAAATGCGAGAGTCATAATAACTAGATATACCAACACTCTTGGGCGTTTGAAGAGTGGTGCTACATATTTCCCCTCTAAGGCATCAATAGATTCATAACGGATCAAACCAACTGGTTTATCAATCTTCTCCATAACCGAATCGCACGCATCAATACAGAGAGCGCAAGTTATACACCCTTCATCTAAACCACCACGAATGTCTACGCCTGTAGGGCATACTGCAACGCACTGATTACAATCTATACAGTCTCCATTACCATCTACTGTTTCCCCCTTTTTCAGGCGACCTCGTGGCTCACCACGATTAAAGTCATAAGTTGGAAGTAGTGTTTCACGATCGATCATAACCGCTTGAATACGCGCATAGGGGCAGAGCCAGAGACACGCCTGTTCACGCATAAATCCTGCTAACACATAAGTTCCAACCGTAAATAGTGCTAATACTCCCCACTCAGTAGAAGATGCTGAGAGAGTAAAATAGTCTTGCCAGAGCTGGAATACATCGGTAAACCAAGCAACGAAAGTTAGCCCTGTGAAGAGTGAAATAAGAGTCCACCAGAAGTGTTTCTGAGTTTTAATCCAAAGTTTAGCTCCACTAAATTTTGCTTTATCTAACTTTCTACGCTTTGCAGGAGCACCTTCTAGCTTCTCCTCAATCCAGGTAAAAGCATCCACCCAGATGGTTTGGAAACAGAAAAATCCACAGTAGACTCGTCCAAACATTGTAGTAACTACTGCTAACATAATCGCAAAAAATAGAAGCACTAGAGAGAGCATCCAGACATCCTGGGGAAGGATAGTCAGATTGAAAATATGATATTGCCGTCCTGGTATATCGAAAAGAATAGCTTGAGAGCCGTTCCAACGCAGATATGGAGCAAAAAAGAAGAGGAACCAACTAGAGGCTGCTAGCCATTTTATAGTTCTAAATTTACCCCCCATCCGTTTCGCATGAATCGTCTCCTCACCAGTATTGATCTTCCATTCGGAGATATCCTCATACAGATGATCTACTGGACTATCTTGCGTCTCACTCTCTTCACTCTTTTCACTATTTTTCATAATTATATATTCTTATTAGATTGAAAAAAGGGAAGTGACAATCGCCACTCCCCCTATTTTATTACAAAATCAACTCTTCAACTAATCAATAAATATCTCAATCTACAGAGTGAGTTGAGTTCATTAAAGTACGGATTTTCATTCCAAGATAGATCGCAACGATCGCGCTTCCAACTATTGCGCCTACCGCCCATACTGCAACCGGATCAAGATCTGCTCCTGAAAATGTATTTTTAATAATATCAAGCATTGTAATAACCTCCCTTATTTAAATATTTTCTGCCACTCACTTTCCGCCACCCAATTGATGAACATAAACTGCAAGTTTTTTAAGAGTTCCTGTTGGTAGATCTTTACCTAGAGGACCAAATGCTGGCATAACTGCATTGCGTGATGCTGGATCAATTAGCTCGCTATTTACACCATGGACAATAGTATGAGTTACACTAGCTAGACGCTGATCACCACCTTTAACATCAAAACGCCAAATTGCATCAGTTAAGTTAGCAGAACCGAGAGCTGCTATCCCTTTAGCATCCATACCGTGACAAGCGAAACAACCACCTTTGGTAGGATCCATAAAGACAGCCTTACCAGCCTCATGCTCACTACCCTCACTAAGAGCAACTATATGCTGAGCTAAATCAGCTGTCTCTTCAGTAGTTAGACGAGCACCGTAGTTAGGCATAATGCCTCTGCGGCCATTGGTAAGTGTAGTCTGAATTTGCTCAACAGTTCCACCATAGAGCCAATCATCATCTGCAAGAACTGGGTATCCTGACTGATCTGCACTTAGTGAACTAATACCCGCACCTCCAGAGCCATGACAGGCAGAACAGAAATCACCGAATATTACCTTAGCTGAACGCACTGTATAGTTACGTAACTCATCATCAGCGATAATCATAGCTGCTGTCATATTTGGATCATTGATCTGCTTCTCCCACTTGGAGCGAACCTCATCAATTGCTGCTAAATCTTCTTTATACTCACTTACTGCTGTCCAACCTAATGTACCTTTAGTATAACCATCAAGTGATGGAATAGATGGGTACAAGACAAAGTATGCAATACAGAAGATCCAGCTTGCATGGAATCCTATACGCCACCAACCAGGGGGATCGTTTTGCAGTTCGCGCAAGGTCTCATCCCAGATGTGCCCTGTATTTTTTTCATTTGGAAATGGATTATTTTCACTCATTATGTGTTCTCCCTCAAATAGTTCTCACCATCTACCCCATCAACAAGGTAGCGTTGAGACTCTAAATTCTCTCTGTTCTTTGGATGAAAGACCAAAATATAAGCTACCAATAATACAACTGCCACAATCACAGTTACAATCATACCTACCCAATCATTTACTGTAAGTGCCGCCCAATCTGTATCAAAGTAGCTCATTTTTTAGTCTCCACGATTATTTACGATAGCTCTTGCTGTAGTCGAGTTTAGCCATAGTTCCGAGCACCTGAAGGTATGCAATCATTGCATCCATCTCGGTTTTGCCACGAATCTTCTCAGCTGCGCCTTCGATATCTGAGTCAAGATATGGAACATGACCAATTCCTGGCATCATAGTCATCACTCGCATCTTAGTCTCAATATTATCTGCATCCACCTTATTTTCTGCCAACCAAGGATAGTTAGGCATTACTGACTCAGGAACTACAGATCGAGGAGCCATCAGATGTTGACGCTGCCACTCATCAGAGTATTTGCCACCAACTCGCGCCAAATCAGGTCCAGTTCGTTTTGATCCCCATTGGAATGGATGATCATACATGGACTCTGAAGCTAGTGAATAGTGACCATAACGCTCTTTCTCATCACGGAATGGACGGATCATCTGTGAATGACATAGATAACAGCCTTCACGAATATAGATATCACGCCCTTCAAGCTCAAGTGGAGTATATGGACGAATTCCATCACCAGCTCTCCAGCTATCTAGAGTGTCACCCTCTTTACGCTGCCACATAATCTCAGGGTTTGCATTATGCTCCATAGTCTCATCAATAGTGAATAGTGGAACAATCTCCACTAGTCCAGCAATAGAGACTACCACCATCACAAACAACATCATCAAGATTCCGCTTCGTTCAATCTTATCCTGTAACTTAGTTGAATAGATCTTATCAGACATGATTATTCCCCTCCCTTACTGTTACTATTTGGCGCTTGACGAATAGTCATTATCACATTGTACAACATGAAAACACCACCGAGCCAGAAGATAAGTCCGCCTACTGCACGCATCTTATAGTAAGGCATCATTGCCGCTACAGATTCTGCAAAGGTGTAGCTCAAAGTACCAAACTCATCATAGTCACGCCACATTAGACCCTGCATAATTCCAGAGACCCACATAGCTGTAATATAGACTACAGTACCGATAGTAGCAAACCAGAAGTGGGTATTAACCAACTTAGCTGAGTACATTTTAGTATTCCAGAGCTTCTCTACAAGATGGTAGAGTGCGCCAGCTGCAACCATTGCAACCCAACCTAATGCACCAGAGTGTACATGCCCAATAGTCCAATCTGTATAGTGAGAGAGTGCATTGACTGTCTTCACTGACATTACAGGACCTTCAAAAGTTGACATCGCATAGAATGCAAGCGAGACAATCATAAAGCGCAAGATATAATCATCACGCAACTTATCCCATGCCCCCGATAGAGTCATCATTCCGTTTACCGCGCCACCCCAAGATGGGATAATCATTGCAATCGAAACTGCCGCACCTAATGATCCTGTCCAGTCTGGAAGTGCTGTATATTGAAGGTGATGTGCACCTAGCCATACATAACCGAACATTAGTGCCCAGAAGTGAATCACTGACAATCTATAAGAGTAGATTGGACGATTCGCCTGTTTTGGCACAAAGTAGTACATAATCCCAAGAAAACCAGCAGTTAAGTAGAAACCTACAGCATTATGTCCCCACCACCACTGAATCATCGCATCTTGAACACCTGAGAATATTGAGTAGGAGTTAAATAGACTTACAGGAATTGCAAGACTGTTGACCACATGAAGATATGTGATCATAATCAACATTCCAAGGAAGAACCAGTTAGACACATAAATATGAGAAGTCTTCTTCTTAACTAAGGTCATCACAAAGTTAATAAGGAAGCTTAACCAGACTACCGCGATAGCGATATCGATAGGCCACTCTAGCTCTGCATACTCTTTACCTTGAGTAATACCTAGAGGAAGGGTAATCACCGCCGCAACGATAATCAAATTCCAACCCCAGAAGGTGAACCAAGCCATACCTGGACTCCAGATCCGAGTACTACAAGTTCGTTGCACACTATAGAAGGCTGTTGCCATCAGAGTACAACCACCAAATGCAAAAATTACTGCATTAGTATGAAGTGGACGGAGACGACCAAAAGTCGTATAGGGTAGATCCAGATTAAGTACTGGCCACGCTAACTCCGCTGCGATATAGAAACCTACTAATGTTCCTACAACAAGATAGATAACCGCCATGATGGAGAACCACCGTACGGCACTAAAGTCATATTTTTCTACTGCTTCCACAAAATACCTCCCTAAGGGCTTATGAAAAATTAGAAACTACGGTGAGACACTAAATATATATTTTAAAGAGTACATATTTAAAGATCTCACCTCCAAATTAAAGCATAAAGGATAATACAGAGAGAATTTTATAATTGCAAGGAAAAAACAGAAGGATTTTCAATTTTCTTAGTTATATTTTTACCTTAAAATAACTAATTGATCTAAGTCAATTTTTAAGAGCCATAGACTCGATCATGATAGCGTGCTCGATACATTAATCGTCCAGCACCATCTTTAGCCGTGCCATCTGCGCTATTTTCTGTCACATCACTAAAGGCAGTACGATCATGCAGTACATTATTAGAGACTAAACCCCACCCAGCCTGCATCGTTGCTCGATAGATATATTGAGAATCACTCTGCAGCAGATTCTCTAGCCAGCCAACTGCCTCTTGTACTAGAGGATCTGAGCTCCAGACAATATTGCGCTTACGCATGGTGTAGCGCATATGGAGATTGCCTGCTGCGGTCTCTAAGAAAACTGGTCCGATTCGATCTGGACGCAACTCCACCCCATTCATAACATTTTTGGGGATCATCATCGCATCCTCAGCCATCAATGCACGAATATAATCTGGGTTTTCATCCCGCATCAGTAGATAAGCCATTTCATGATCCATAACTGCATTTTCTCCCCCCTCTTGTGCAGGACGGACAAAGTGCAAGATTAGCGCATAATCTTGCAGGTCAAGTCGGTTATAGTAGCCATCAGTGTGCCACTTTATCTCTCGGTTTGAGTATGGGATATAGGGAGAGTGTAGCTCTCCTGATTGAAGCGTAATAGCGGTTACACCATCATCTTCTGCGCCACGATTACGGTCTATATTATGGCAACCGAAACGCATCGCTGCAGCTTTGGTTATTGAACTTCCTTCCAAATCCCCTATTTTGCTAACATAAACTGCCATATTGCAACGGCGTACTAAATCTAGCATTGCGCGGTGTTCTGAACGGGTAATGGTGCGCGGATCATCTATCTCAACAATAAGCTCTTCAACGCTTGCTGGAGCATCTCGCAATTTCTTCTCTCGCCACTGCTGGTAGGCAGTATTATCATTTAGATCAAAAGGGCTAGACTCATTCATAATTATTTACTTCCATAAAAAAACCCCCATGACAAACTATAGGGGATTATTCAACATATTAAATAGAGATCGGAAAAATTAGAATTCTCCTGTAGCTCCCGCCGTCATAATAGTAAGCATACTATTATTTGTCTCAATTGCCAATCTCTGAATATTATTTGGTAGAATCACATTCTCAATAAACATATCTAAATTTAGAGTAACTAACCAGACTTGTCCAGCCCCATCTTCCACCATTGAGATACGACAAGGCATATAGGCGGCATAGATAACATTAAACTCAACCATCGTGCGTGCATCAGTAGGTCGACAGAATTGGAAGATCTCCAGATGACCTGACTTTTCGCCTCGTGCAATCAACTCTGCAGAGACATGTTGACGCCCAACATTCTTTAGATTTAACTCTGTAGCCTTTGACATCATCGCATCTCGCGCATCATCAACTGAGACCCCTTCATGAACTGGAATCTTAATCACAGATTGGTTTACATCAAAAACTCCAACTTTAGGCTCTCCAGCAGTTACTGAGGTTGCAAGTAGTAAAGTTAGTAGTAGTGTATATATAGTATTTTTAAGTTTCATAGTTATATTCTCGTTTATATTCTCATTTATCCATTAATCATCAAAAGTGGAGATATATGCGACAAGATCTCGCAAAATATCGGGATTCATATCAACAAAGCTACTGTCATCTTTCTCATCCTCTCCATCGTGAATACGAGCAATATTTTTAAAGTCTTCAAACTGCTTCAACATATAGTCTGTGTGTTGACCTTTAAGAGGCGGAATACCTTTTTTAGCTTTACCACTACCATCTTTCTTATGACATCCATCACACTCCTCTTCAAGATAGATGTTTTTTCCTGCTGCCGAATTACCATAAGTTGGGCGAGGAATAGCGCGGACATGTGCAGTAGGGATAGTCATATGCTCCAGATAGACACTAACATCTTCCATATCTGCCGCACTCATAGTATCCACCATACTAGTAATCAACATAGGAAGATGGGCTTTGCGACGACCATCTTTTAAACGCTGAAGTTCATTTTCGGTATAACCGCTAGGAAGACCAGCTAGACGAGGATAGATATCTCCAGCTACTCCCTGCATAAATTTACCATGACATAGCGCACAGGTGCGGCTCAACTCTTTTCCATTTTCCATATCTGCGGCGTGCAGAGTAAAAGGTAATAATAGCGCTATCGCCACGTTCAGACTCTTCTTTATATTCATAGGTCCTCCCTAAATTTAGAAGATATTTAAAAAAATAATTATAAATTATTGTGTTGTTAAAATTAACCGTTAAATGCTACCATACCTAACAACAGCAGATAGATTTATTTTTTATCTCTATTTTTTTGTAATTATAATTATTAAGTGAGGATTAAATAGATGAAACAGCGCTTCTCGTGGGCAGTTAAAATTGGTGATAATATGGTAGAGGTATTTCATCTACTGGGACTTTTTGTAGTTGGAGCAACTATTGCGTGGTCTGCTGTTGCAGAGTACATCGGAATTATGGAACAGGGACATGCGTCACTAGGAGACATACTCCTACTCTTCATCTACCTAGAGCTCGGAGCAATGATTGGCGTATTCTTTCGAACCCACCGTATCCCTGTTATCTTCCTTCTCTTTATTGCCATTACTGCAATGACTCGTTTCCTTGCAATTGATGTTAAGGTGATGGAGATGCAGAGTGTGATAATGGCATCTGGATCTATTCTAATTCTCTGTATTGCAGTGCTAGTTCTGCAGTACAGCTCCAATAAATTCTCTTCAAAAGATGAGACTGAGGCTTAACTCTTAATTACGAGTAGTGCTGAGTACGGGGAGCGCTGAGCGTAGGTAGATGAGCATTGACCACAGAGTTAACAGCATAGCAATATAGAGTAGAACCATCCCAACTACGGAAGTTGGGATGCCTGCCACTGGCTCACGATATAGCAGTAAAAATATTGCCAACATCTGCACCGCAGTTTTAACTTTACCGACCATAGAGACTGCCACATTAGTGCGCTCTCCAATCTCTGCCATCCACTCCCTGAGAGCTGAAATTGCGATCTCCCGTCCAATTATTACAATTGATGGAACTGCCACCCAAAATGTCGGCATATCACTAACCAGTAGCACTAGTGCTGCTGCCACCATAAGCTTATCCGCAACAGGATCTAAGAACGCTCCAAAAGGTGAAGTTTGATTCCAGCGCCGTGCAAGATACCCATCTAGCCAGTCAGTAACTCCAGCCAGCACAAATATAGCTGCCGCAACAAGTCGAGCCCACTCTGCTGGAAGATAGAATGCTACTACAAAGAATGGAATTAACACTATTCGTAATAGAGTAATTATAGTTGGAATATTAAATTGAATCATAATTCGTGAAATGTATCATAAATTCGTTGCGCTAGTTCACTATTAATCCCTTTTACTGTAGAAATATCTTCAACCCCAGCTCTTCGCAACTCTTGTAGCCCTCCAAAATGGTTCAATAAACGCTGGCGCAGCTTTGCTCCAACCCCTCTCACCTCCTCTAACAGAGAGCTTCGTACTCTCTTAGCACGCCGAGCTCTATGTGCATTGATTGCAAAACGGTGTGACTCATCTCTAATTTGTTGAATCAACAACAGCTCGGGCGAGTCTGGCGCAAGAGTTTGAGCAGCTCCACCATCAAGAAAAAGACGCTCTTGTCCATCTCTTCTGTCAACCCCTTTAGCAACTCCTAGAATAGATACTCCATCTATCTGTAACTCTTCAAGCACAACTTGCGCCTGCCGACACTGTCCTGGACCACCATCTACAACTAACAGATCAGGGAGCTTACCTTCACCCTTAACAACTTTAGTGTAACGCCGCTCTAGTGCCTGACGCATTGCAGCATAATCATCCCCCCCGGTTATATCTCTTATATTAAATCTACGATACTCTGATTTGAGTGGAACTCCATCTTCGAACACTACGCAGGATGCTACTGTAGCTTCTCCCATTGTGTGGCTTATATCAAAACACTCCATTCGCTGTGGCAGCTGCTCCAACTTTAGTTTATCTTGGAGAAGCTCTACTCTTGCTACTGCAGTTGCTGTATGCGATATCCTACTGCTTAAGACCAGCGTTGCATTCTCTTGTGCCATTCTCATCCAACGAGCACGATCACCTCGTAGCTGGTGACTGATCACTACTTTATGTCCAGAGTTATCTCCAAGTACACTCTGTAGAAGTTCTTGCTGAGATGGCTGATGGCTAGTCAAAATCTCACTTGGTGGATTATGCGCAAGATAGTGCTGCGAGAGAAATGCGTATAGAATTTCAGCCTCACTTCTTCCTTCACTATTGCGTGGAAAATAACTGCGGCTACCGAGATTCTGTCCGTGCCTAAAATTAAAGAGTTGGATTGATGTCTCCCCACTTTTGAGCGCAAGCGCCACCACATCAAGATCTCCGCGCTCACCGCTTATATATTGCTTCTCCTGAACTCTACGCAACTGCACAATTTGATCACGTAATTTTGCAGCACTCTCATACTTCAACTTTTCCGAATCTATCTCCATCTGAGTTACCAAGGAGTTTATAACCTCTCCACTCTTCCCCTCTAAAAACAGAATCGCATACTCTACATCTTTGCGATACTCCTCAGCTGATATCTGCTTAGTACAGGGCGCACTGCAGCGCTCTATCTGGTACTGTAAACAGGGGCGAGAACGGTTACGAAAAAACCTATCTTCACACTGTCGAATTGGAAAAAGTTTTTGCATTATACGAAGAGTATCGCGCACAGCTCCTGCACTTGGATATGGTCCAAAGTAGCGCCCACTATTTGTACCCCTGCTCTTAGCTCCCCTATGAAAACTAAGGCGAGGAAATTTAGTATTAGTCGAAAGATATATATATGGGTAGCTCTTATCATCTCTCAATAGAATATTGTAACGAGGACGATGATGTTTAATAAGATTGCTCTCAAGAATCAGAGCTTCATTTTCAGTATGAGTTGTAATTACCTCAATAGAGACCACTCGCGCCATTAATGCCGCTGTCTTTGGGGCAAGCCCAGTTGGGCGCAGATAGCTAGAGACTCTTTTTTTTAGGTTATGCGCTTTACCTATATATAGAATATTACCATCCTCGTCTAGCATCTTGTAGACTCCTGGACGACTAGTATCTGGGGCGATCAATCTGTTCTTCATAGAGAGTAATGTTATCATTTAGGAGATTAAAGATGTAATCACAAACTATCACTCAAACTATCCTCTCCACTACCCACTAAACTATCCAATAAAAAATATGGCAAAAAAAGATAACCACGATATCAGTCAAGATATTAGCAAGCGCCACTTAAAAAAACTGCGGAACTTACTTGCTAAAAAAGATGAAAGTAGTCGAATTGTGCGCTCGCTGCGCCCTCGCTTAGATAGTGAAAATTCTGAACTAGAGCTAGATCTTAGATCTCTACCACGCAAAAAAAGTGTGCGCCCTTATGGAAGAACTCCAACCCATTTTTTAGCAAAAGGGGATAGCTCCAACAAACTATTGCGCAAAGCACTCTACATAAAAGGTCTGAACCAACGGGTAATAGCAAAGCTAGGGCTACCCTACTCCGCCCATCTACGGATAAGCTCAATCAATCCTAAAGGGGTGGTGACGGTACATGCTAGTTCACCAGCTTGGTCTCAGCGCGGGCGTTTTCTACAAAAAAACATTCTAGATCTACTCCATCAAGATGGAGTGAGAGGGGCTAAAAAAGTAAGTATAAAAGTTCGCTTCTCCAATGAGGCGCGCCCAGTTACCCCATCCCCACCTAAGCAGGCATCTATTGAGAGCGCAAATAAATTATCACGAGAAGCTAGAGAGATTGGTGGAGATCTTGGGGTTTCACTACAGCGACTCTCTAACACTCTATTGCGAAATAGGCAGAGACGGCGTTGAGGGTGTAAAATAGTTATATTAGTTTCAACATCAACAGTAGAAGTAAAAAACAAGCAGACAATTAATGAGTAGACTTCAAGACGAAATAGATCGACGCCGCACTTTTGCGATCATCTCCCATCCAGACGCTGGTAAGACCACAATCACTGAAAAACTCCTCCTCTTCGGAAAGTTGATTCAGCAAGCAGGAACAGTAAAAGGACGAGGCTCTGATCGCCACGCAACTTCTGACTGGATGGAGATGGAGAAAGAGAGGGGAATCTCCGTAACCACATCTGTAATGCAGTTTCCATACAATGGAAAAATGGTAAACCTACTCGACACTCCAGGACATGAAGATTTTTCAGAAGATACCTATCGTACTCTCACCGCTGTAGACTCAGCGCTTATGGTGATTGATGGCGCTAAAGGTGTAGAGCCGCGCACCATTAAACTTATGGAGGTGTGTCGCCTGCGCACCACCCCTATCCTCACCTTTATAAACAAAATGGATCGCGATATTCGTGACCCTATCGACCTTCTTGATGAAGTAGAAGATATTCTCAACATTAAATGTGCACCAATTAACTGGCCTATAGGGATGGGGAAACAGTTTAAAGGGATTTATGATCTAGATCGTGACCGCACAATTCTCTACCATACAGGACAAGGACACACCATTCAGGATGAGATAATTATTGAGGGGCTTAATAACCCTGAACTGGATGAAGCGATCGGCTCAATCGCAGAAGAGCTCCGCGAAGAGCTAGAGCTAGTGCAGGGCGCGAGCCATAAATTTGACTTGGAAGAGTATAGAGCTGGCAAACTCAGCCCTGTCTACTTCGGAACTGCACTCGGCAACTTTGGAGTTAAAGAGATGCTAGATGGATTCGTCAACATAGCACCCACTCCACAGAGTCGTGATACTGAAGAGCGAACTGTCTCACCAGCTGAAGATGAGTTCAGCGGCTTCGTATTTAAAATTCAGGCAAACATGGATCCGCGCCATAGAGACAGAATAGCCTTTATGCGGATCTGCTCTGGGCAGTTTCAACAAGGAATGAAACTTCACCATAGTCGCATCAACAAGAGCATTACCATCCCTAACGCTCTAACTTTTTTAGCTGGTGATCGTTCTCACACAGAGGAGGCGTGGGCTGGAGACATTATTGGCATCCACAACCATGGCACCATTCAGATTGGAGATAGTTTTAGTCAAGGGGAGAGCTTGCGCTTTACGGGCATTCCGCACTTTGCACCTGAACTCTTCAGATTGGTGCGCTTAAAAGATCCTCTCAAAAATAAACAGCTTCAGAAAGGTCTAAAGCAACTCTCCGAAGAGGGTGCAACTCAACTCTTTATGCCTCTCAATAATAACCATCTCATTCTAGGTGCAGTTGGAGTACTTCAGTTTGATGTGGTCATGCATCGCCTTAAACATGAGTACAAGGTTGAAGCTATCTATGAGAGCATAGGAGTCGCTACTGCGCGCTGGGTCGAGTGTGAGGATGCAGCAAAGTTAGATAAATTCAGACAACGCAATGCAGATAATCTTGCAATAGATGGCGGCGGCAACCTAACTTATTTAGCTCCAACTAGAATAAATTTAGAGCTAGCTAAAGAGCGTGCTCCAGAAGTTGAATTCCACGCAACTCGCGAACACTAAATTTTTTTATATTTTTTTGTATTGAACGGTTGCATAAATGACATAAGATGATTACAATACGCAACTCACAAATTGTGTTATTAATTGTGAATTGGAGAGGTGACAGAGCTGGTTGAATGTACCGGTCTTGAAAACCGGCGTAGGTTAATAGCTTACCCAGGGTTCGAATCCCTGCCTCTCCGCCAAATTATCTATATTCCCTTTCTCACTTCCAATAGCCTAACGATGCACTCTATTGGATCTGCTTCTATTGCATTGCTGTACTCTATCAGCTCAACAACATCTAATCTCCGCTCACCTGTCTCTATCTTACCAATAATTGAGTGATGTACATCTAGTCGTTCTGCCAGCTCTCTTATAGTTAAGCCAGCCCCCCTCCTCTTCTCTTTAAGCCATGCTCTAAGAATCTTCCCATCTGTACTATATATTGACTTTATCATCTTGCAC
>JABHVM010000014.1 GCA_018658305.1 Thiotrichales bacterium
ACTAATGATGCGCCTACATTAACTACTGCTGGCTCAATTAATAGCAGTGAAGATATATTAGAGGGTGGAATTATTGTTAATACAGCTACTAGCAATCTTCTATCTAACATCACCGACATTGATGACATTAACAGCACTTTAGTTATTGGCACTCTAAATGAGAGTAGCTCCAATGTAGGGAGTGCGACTACTATCTCCCTAAGCTACACTGATGCAGATGGAGCTAATCAAACACAGAATATAAACCTTACACTTAACAGCGATGGAAGCTACTCAATATCACCATTTAATTTTGATACATTACCACTAGGAAATAGTGCTACTGGCTCCTTCACCTATCAAGTTAAAGATGATTCAGGAGCACTATCTACTGCAAAAACTGCAACCATCACCATTAGCGGCACAAATGATGCGCCACTACTCACTGCTGGAGATATAAGTAGCAATGAAGATAGTTTAGAGGCTGGAATATCTGTAGATGCAGCAACTAGCAATCTACTAAATAGTGCTACCGATATTGATGACAACAGTAGTGTACTCTCGATTAATGCAGTGAATGGAGATATTGCCAATTTAGGGAGTGCCATTACAACAACTCTTAGCTACATAGATGCAGATAGTGTTGCTAAAACTCAAGATATTTCTCTTACTGTAAACAGTGATGGGGGTTACTCCATTGCTGCTTTTGATCTGGATGATCTACCATTAGGTAGTAATGCTACTGGCTCTTTCACCTACCAGGTTAAAGATGACTCTAACGCTTTATCTTCCACTAAAACTGCAACTATCACAATCAGCGGAATAAATGATACTCCAACTATTTCCAGCAATATACCTGTCAAGTTTACCAATATCGCTCTATCACCAGAAGGTGAAAGTGTTGCTGATCTGATTGCCCGAAGTGATATATCTGATGTTGACGCCAACGCTCTAAAAGGAGTTGCTATCACAGGATTAACTTATGATGATAAAGGTGGATGGGAGTACTCTATTGACAATGGGCGCAATTTTTTAAGAATTGATTCACTCTCTGATAATAAGGCTATCTTATTAGAGAACAGTGCATCCCATAAATTAAGATATATCTCAGAAATGGGACACACGGGTGGAGATCACATATTAAAGATCCGAGCATGGGATCAAAGTAGAACCCCTACTGGAACCTCATATTACGGCATGATCGTTACTGACATTAATGAAGAACTTGTAAAATCGGATAGTGCGATCAGTCAACAGAGTATAAATTGGAGTGCTAGAACTTACGATAAGCCATACCCTGCCTACTACTCAACGCCACAACCCACCTATAGTTTTTCGAGCTCTGCGAGCACTGCAGGAGGAAGCTCTTCATCGGGAGGAGCTAATTTATCACCGATGAGTTATAGCGCTAGTAGTTCAGATTCAGGTTCAAATTCATCCTCTAACATCTCATCATTAAGTGCTATTTCCACATTAAGCAGTAATTCAACCGCACCTAACATCAGCAGCAATAGTGGCGGAGCTGGAGGCGGTGGTGCTGGTGGCGGTGGTGCTGGTGGCGGTGGCGCTGGAGGCGGCGGTGCTGGTGGCGGTGGAGCTGGTGGCGGTGGAGCTGGAGGCGGTGGAGCTGGTGGCGGCGGTGCTGGGGGCGGCGGTACTGGTGGCGGTGGTGCTGGTGGAGGCGGTACTGGTGGCGGCGGAGCTGGAGGCGGCGGAGCTGGAGGCGGCGGAGCTGGAGGCGGTGGAGATAGAGGCGGCGGAGCTGGAGGCGGTGGAGCTGGTGGCGGTGGAGCTGGAGATGGTGGTGCTGAGGGCGGCGCTGAATCACCAACTAAAGATTCAGATAATTCAGAACCTAAAAAATATCAAGATAGCATTGAAGAGGCTATTGAAGATACTGTTGAAGATGAAGATAAGCTAAAAGAGAGCAGTGATGAAGTTACCGAATCAGTAAAAGAGAATACAGAGATAGCAGACGAAGATGTCACAAATATAACGACTCAAACTTCTAACCAAACAACTTCAGCACCAGTAGCAACTATAGGAACAACATCAACTTCATCAGCAACATTACAACCACCTACTGTTAGCACCCCCATCAACACTCTTCCACCTAATTTGCAACTTCAAGCTGTTGAGGGGTTAAACAATCTTATTGAGCCGCTTCAGTGTCCAATGCGTGCTATCGATAAAATTTATATTCCTCTTGAATCTACTCCACAAGATAGCGGAGGAGGTCTCTCCTCGCAATTAAACAACTTTAAAATAGAGGCTGTTGCAGCGACTAATCAACTATATAGCGCACTGCATAAACTTGGATAGCCCTCAAGTTTTAATAGTTAAAACCCACTCTCACTAATAAGTAGAGAACTAATCGTTCCCCACCACCTGCTTATATAGGTAGAAGAGTCTGCATCTACAGATACAGATCCTCGAAGTTCTCCAACGGGAAATTGTACTGACTGTTTTGAATCTGGGTCTATGGTTAATTCCACACGGTAGTAACTCTCTTGCAACTTGTGCTCACCGTTACTCCCCATACGCACAGAGAGATCTCCACCATTTAGCGAAGAGAGAAGAGGCTCATCCAATAAAATTGATCCGTTTAGTGCAATCTTATCCACTCGAACTAAAACTGTAGAGCTTTTCATAGAAGTAGACGAAGTGGTGTATTCAGGAATAAACCGACCTTTAGCACCAATTTTCAAACCAGCTAGATCTCTCTCGTGAAACCAGGCAACAACAGATTTTTTTTGATTAGCCAATGAGAGTATATACTCTCCTTTACTAACCCACTCACTCTCTGATATATATGAGTTTATATCTATAACTTTACCCGATATCGGGCTACTTATATCCGCTAATGATATTCTCTCTGCAACCACCTTTAAACGACTATTTAGGCGTTTCAACTTCTGCTGCTCCACCCTACTCTCTTTTCGTAATCTAGCATCAACTCTACCACTCTGAACTCTACTCTGCTGCTCTGCAATCTGCTCTAAAAGTCTACTCTGTTCATACTCCAACTCAGGGGTATCAAGCAATACTATACGATCTCCAGACTTAATTTCTGAATCCAGCTTAACCATAAGATCTATTAATTTACCTCTCTCAACTGAATAGATCCTATGCAACTCCCCCCCTCTCCAGATAGCAGGAGCATCGACACTACTTTTCCAAGGGGTTATAATTAGAGAGATAGCTACAATTACAAGAGATAATATTATCTTGTTACTACCAACCCACTTAAATTCAGCTCTTAAACTCCAAATCTGACGCAATTCATAGATAATTGGTTTTGCCACTAACAGGCTCATCTCTGTAATAAATAGAATAATACCAAGCAGTTTAAAGAGGTAGGTAAAAGCCAAGAATGCAATACCAATATAGAGAGTGAGTCGATAAATCCAAGTGAGCCAAGCATATACAATTAGTCTACTGCTCTGTGCTCTACTCTCTCCACTAAGTGGCTCAATAGAGTCGGCTCCTAAAAGTAATGCTCTCAACTTCTCTCTTCCCAGGTGGAATGCGCGTTGCTGAAGATTTGGAATCTCCCATAAGTCGGAAAGAATAAAGTATCCATCAAAACGCATAAATGGATTTAGATTTATCATAAGAGTCATAATCCAGGTTGTTGCTGCTACAGTAAAAGCAATTGAACGCGGCATTCCATCTGGAAGCCATAACCAGGCAAGTGTTGCTACGATAGCAAGCATACTCTCCGCCATAACACCTGCTCCGCTTATTAAGAGCCTAGAGCGTCCACTCTTTAACTTCCAACCATCACTGCCATCTGTATAGAAGAGTGGCCAGAAAAACATAAGAGCTACACCAAAGATAGGGACTTGAATCCCAAAATGTTTAGCCGTTAAAGCATGCCCCATCTCATGCACAATTTTTCCAAAAAGAATTGCTACTATAAAGGAGACTACTCCTGTCGGATTATTAAATGCAGTAAATGTAGCAAAAAAATTATCCCACTGCTGCACTACCATTAATAGAGAGAAGATTCCAGCTATAACCCAACCAGCAATAACAAATGGGTGAAATAGTATAGATAAAACTGGATATATGGAGCTTAGCACTCTATCTGGATGAAAAAGTGGAATCTTAATAAAGAGAAGAGATTGAACTCCTAAATTACTTTTTCTAACATTTTCACTATGATCACTCTCAACTAGTTCATTCCTTTTTAGAAATTCAACTAAATCACTAATTCGCCCCTCTACATTATCTATCATGCCTATTTTTTGCAGCTTATGAAGCATCGATGCGAGTGAGCGTAAGTGAAAATTTGAGATAATCTCAAACTCTTGCCATCCTATTCTGAAGTAGAGATTACGCAGGGGATCATGAATAGTCCAAGTTGGCGAACCGTCTCTCAGAGCGGGACCTTGATATAAATTAAGATCTTCTCTTAATGGTGGTAACTCAGTTAAGAGAGCCATATCTTCAACCAAAGTAACGGCTTTCTAAATAGATATAAAAATAGCGTAGTCTGCTCACCCTCTATTTTTGCACTACCCCGCTCTCCAATCCGAAAAAGTTTACTATCTTCTACCGTTGCAACTGCTCTATAAGATAGCACTCCTTGCGGGGAGAGTTCTGCGCTGTACCCTATCTGCTCCAGATCTGCATAGTATGATTTACTACTATCTCTATAGAGATAAAGTTCAACCACCTTATCTGCACCAGGTGAGAGAAGATCTTCTACTGGAAGCCACATCTCAACCTTCACTCTATCAGGATTGGCTACTGTTACTATTTTCTCTCCAACAGACACGGGTTTTCCACGCCAACTTTTGCTGTTTGTAGATATCACAACACCAGCAATAGGTGAAGTTACCGCTAACTGCTGCAACTGATGCTCGACCCATACAACTCTAGCCTCTTGCTGTTGTAGTTTTGAACGCAGAGATTTAACCTCATCTCCTGCACTATTTTCAAATGCCTGCTGAGAGGCAAGCAATAGTTCTGCACGAGCTACAGCAACACCGTCTTGCTCAATTTGCAGCATTCCTTTAAGATCTCTCTCATCCAGCAGATATAGAGTATCACCTTCCATCACCAACTGATTAGATTCAACCACAACCTCTTTTATTATGCCATCTATTGGAGCAGTAACTATTACCGGATCTACAGCAACAATCTCCATCGGTGCTAATGCACTGCGCTTTATCGGAAATAATAGTAGAACAGTGATAGCAAAAATAGAGAGAGCTTTTTTAAAAGATATATATTTAAACCAACTTACAAGCTTATCTCTCCAAACAGTTCGTTGGCAGTGAGCTCCCAACACAACCCCAGCTATTAGTGACAACCTCTCTATCACCATCACCTCATCACTACTATATGGTTGAGAACGGCTCAGAGTTAAAGCCCCTTGAAGATCTCCTTGACCATCAAATAGGGGTGAAAAAAGTATTTTCTTATCATTACTTATAATTGTGGAGGTAGAAGATACTACAGTTGTAGTTTTAAGTTGCCGATTAACTAGGCGTGAAAAACTTTGAAGATATGGAGAGTTAGAGTCCGCAGAGGAGACTCCTGAAGCCTTTTCAAGGTGTAATTTGTTTGAGCGTGTTCTCCAGAGAATGGCCTGTTCATACTGAACTAGACGACGACTCTGATTTACTAAAATAAAAGAGAGCGCTGCGATAGAATCACTCTTTAAAATTTCAGACTCTAGCTGAAGTAAATTAGCTAAAGAGTTTGATGAGTCACTCTGCAACAGGCCCACTACTAATCTCTTTAATAGGTTCTGCTGCTGGATTCTCTAGCTCATTACAGATACTACATACCTGCTTAACTCTATTTACTGCCCGATCAGCCTCATCTCTATTTAATCCTAACGCTACCGCTTGGTTGATAACATTCTCAAGTTCAAGCTGAGTTGGTTCTACCATTCCAGTCAATACTGACGCAACGGCAACTTCACGATCCATTCCAGCTAGTATTGCCTCTCGCAGTAAGATTGAAGCATTCTCTTGGTTTGCTCTGACACTCTCGACCAACTCCATATTTAACCCATCCTCTATAGTCTCATTTGTAGATTTTGTCGATTTTGTGGATTCTGAACTCAACACCTCTTTCTCTTCATTATCACTGTATGAGATGCGATCTTCTGGCGGAACCGTCTCATAATCATTAAAATCTGCCATTGGATTTTGTTCAGGTGAGAGAATAGGGTCTGTAATATTGCGTACAATTTTAGTTAAGAAATTATCATCATTGGCACTATTGGCACTAACAGTAGTATCACCACTCTCTTGAATAATATAATCATCTTGCACCTCTTTATCTTCTATCTTTTCAAGACAGCTCATATCATCTAGCGAAGTTGGAACCATTATGCTCAATTCAACCGTCACCTCATAAGAGCCTTTTCCTATAGGTTGAATAGAGACAAGTTCAGCCCCCCTTAAATGGGCATCCACATACACTCTAAAATTATCGTTTCTAATAACCATAGAAGATATTGTAGTAGTGCCATTAATTTTAAATCCATAAACCATTTCAGCCATAGATCTATAAGCATCCATTTTCCCAGCCCGCATCGCCATCAATTGACTCTGCCCAACACTCACACCTGGGCCTAACAATTTACCAGCAGCACCATAACCAATTGCGGTAAAGCGCTTAATTGTGCCATCTACCTTATAGTCATAACATTGACTAGACCAAGCCGAAGAAGTTGCAGAGAAGAGGGATGCAACTAGAAATATACTTTTTAATTTCATAACATTATCCAATTATATTAATCTTATTAATTAAGAATAGAGAACTTACCATTTTATCTAAAATAGGGGAGTTACAAATAATTTAAGCAAATATTATGCCAATAAAAAAACCGTAACAGATAATCTGTTACGGTCCACAGTCTTACTAAAATAGCACAACTCTATTATTTATCAACCAAGCTAAAAGAGACTCTATCTTATACAGATACCATCCACTCCACATATCCTGCCATGGTTTCTATAAGCAAAATTTGGGTTAACGAAATACCTCTTTCTCTCTGCAATTTTAATCTTATTAATAATTTCTATTTTAATTAAGTTATCTTTCACTTTTATAGGGTCTACTTCTACAGCCTCTAGCTTAACAGGGGACTCTACACTCTCATCCTTTAAGTGGCTAGATCTATAATAACTTTTATGTTCTTGAAGAAGGTGAACTGCTGCTCCACCAACCACAGCTAGAGTAAATATATCAACAGCATACACCTTAGCCTGCCCAAAAAACAGTACTAGCCCCACCAACATCAAACCAAACTCCTTCTTATATACTCTAATATTCATAATTTAATATTACCTTTTATGTTTTATGTTTTATGTTTTATGTTTTATCAATAATAGTTGTCATATCAGGTAACTTATCGACACTTTATCATTAACCATTAGAGTTTACTTAAATATTTTCCGCCTAAATAACCTTAGAAAAATTCTGAATCTGTTTTTCTCTTAGATAACGGTCGAACACCATACAGACATTCCTGATTAAAAGACGGCCTGCGGTTGCTACGGTTACACTTCCACTATCCATAGTCAAGAGCCCATCTTTTTCCATATCTTTGAGATCTTCAATCTCTTGCGCAAAGTATTCACTAAATTTTATACTGTGCTGCTGCTCTATCATACTAAAGGTCAATTTAAAATTACAGATCAACTCTGTTATCACATCACGGCGTAGTAGATCATCTGCATCCAACTCTACACCTCTGAAAATTGGCAATTCACCATTATCAATAGCCTCATAGTAACCATCTAGCTCTTTAATGTTTTGTGAGTAACTATTGCCCACCACCCCTATCGATGTAACCCCTATTCCAACCAGATCACAAGATCTATGTGTAGAGTAACCTTGAAAATTTCTGTAGAGTGTCCCCTCACGCTGCGCAACTGCCAACTCATCATCAGGCAACGCAAAGTGATCCATCCCTATATAGAGATAGCCAGCCTCTGAGAGCTGTTGATTTGTGCGTTGCAAGATTTCAAGTTTCTGGTCAGATGTTGGGAGGTCATCCTCATTAATTCTGCGTTGTGGCTTAAATATCTCTGGAAGGTGAGCATAATTAAATACTGAGAGTCTATCTGGACGCACTGAAAGAACCTTATCTACTGTTTTCTGAAAACTATCTGCAGTCTGGTGCGGTAGTCCGTAGATAAGATCAATACTGATAGATTTAAATCCACTATCACGAGCTGCATTTAATACCGCAAAAGTCTCCTCTTCAGATTGGATGCGGTTGACTGCCTTCTGCACTACAGAATCAAAATCCTGTAGACCTAGACTCATACGATTAAACCCCTCTTTCCGCAGTAGTGCAACAGTCTCTACGGTTGCTTCACGAGGGTCAATCTCTATAGAATACTCTCCCTCGTCATCATCTCGCAGATTGAAGTTAGCTCTAGTAGCATCCATCAAACGGCTAATTTCATCATGGTTTAAAAAAGTTGGAGTACCGCCACCCCAGTGTAACTGGTCAACCACACGGTTCTTATCAAAGATCTCTCCTTGCAGCTCTAACTCTCGAATAACCCGATCAAGATATGGCGGTGATTTAGTGCGGTCTTTGGTAGCAATTTTATTACAACCGCAGTAAAAACATACTGTGTCACAAAATGGAATATGAAAGTATAGAGAGATTGGGCGGAGCTTATCTTTGCTATTGGTGCGTGCCACAGCTTCTCGATATGAATTTGCATTAAATTTAGAGTCAAACTGTACTGCAGTTGGGTAGGATGTATAGCGCGGTCCCGCCTTATCATAACGGCGGATTAGCTCCATATCGAAAGTTAGTATCTGCTCCATCTTATTCAACTCCAAATTATATATTAAAACTGTATATTAAAACTGCTCTATTAAAGCCACTATTAAATTATCTTCTACGCTCTGCTTCAACTTGAAACTCTTTATGATGAGTTAAAAGCAGATCTTTGCCGAGAGCAAAAACTCCATCTCCACCCTGCTCAAACTCCATCCAGATCCACGACACATCTGGAAACAGCTGTTGCAGTGCAAGTTGGCTATTCCCAACCTCAACCACTAAAAGACCATCATCTTCTAGATGGGCAGCAGCCTCACTCAAGACCCTTACCACCAGATCAAGACCATCCTCTCCAGCCTCAAGAGCCAACATTGGCTCAGCCCTGAACTCTGCTGGCATCTCATCTAAATCAGCTCTATCTACATATGGAGGATTACTCACGATAAGATTATATCTCTCTGCACTACCATCTAAAGTGAGCGCAGAAAATAGATCAGATTGTAGCAATCTAACCTGATTAGCCAGTCCATGTCTATCTACATTTACCTGCGCAACTTGGAGTGCCGCATTAGAGATATCGACCGCATCAACTGTAGCCTCTGGAAACTCGTAAGCACAAGCTATAGCAATACAACCACTACCGCAACCTATCTCTAGAATGCGCTCAGCAGTGGTGAGCCAGGGAGAAAAATGTCCTTCAATTAACTCCCCAATTGGCGAGCGCGGGATAAGAACTTGCTCATCAACATAAAACGAGAGCCCCATAAATTGAGCTCTATTAACTATATAAGGGAGTGGAATACGATCTGCAATTCGCAGTCTTAAATTATCTTGGATAGCCTCTTTTTCACTCTCTAGGAGCTTCCCGTTTAATAGCGTATCTGGACACTCTAGTGGCAGATGCAGGGTGGCAAGAACTAATCTTATAGATTCGTCCAACCCATTATCAGTACCATGCCCAAAAAATATATCGCCACGCTCCTCTGCCTCCCCCATCAGGGATGCGCCTACTCTAATAAAATCTGTTGCACTCTCTAGAGAACTATCCATTAGATTATGCTAATCAAGCAGGCTTCTTATCTTTCTGCTCTGCTATCTCTTTACGAACCTCAACCATATCTAAACCTTTAGCTTTATCGATAAGATCTTTCAAACCCTCAGCTGGAACCACTCCAGGTTGAGAGAAGATTACAATCTGCTCACGAAAGATCATCAAGGTTGGGATAGAGCGAATCTGGAAGTGACCAGCCAAATCCTGCTCTGCCTCAGTATTAACCTTAGCAAACACTGCCCCCTCTATCTCCTCTGAAGCTTTTTCATAGATAGGGCCAAAACTTTTACAGGGACCACACCATGGAGCCCAAAAATCTACCACAACAACATCATTGTTAGTAATTGTCTCTTCAAAATTTGCACCACTCAGTTCAACTGTACTCATAATTTATATAATTCCTTAGTATAAAAAGGGGTAAGTATACCACTATCTAAATCTACTTACCTTTTGGACGAAAAACTTTTACCACTGACTCATAAGACTCTAGTCTTGGACCACCAATAAGATCTACGCAGTATGGAATAGCTGGAAACAGCTCATCAAGAGTCTCTGCAATAGCAGATGGTTTTCCTGGCAAATTCACAATAAGAGCACCACCACATATGCCGGCAGTTTGACGCGACAGAATTGCCGTTGGTACATACTTAAGCGAGATTTGACGCATCAACTCACCAAAACCTGGCATCATTCTTTCACACACCTCCTCTGTTGCTTCTGGAGTTACATCCCGTACTGCTGGCCCAGTACCACCAGTAGTAACAATTAAACAACATCCCTCAACATTAGCCAGTGAACGCAGCGTATCTTCAATTATATTTTGCTCATCTGGAATCACCCGTGCAACTGGCTCCCACTTTGATGAGATCGCTTTTTCAAACCACTCTCCTAGAGCTGGTCCTCCTAAATCCTCATACTCTCCGCGACTAGCTCTATCTGAAACTGTCACAATTCCAATCTTTGCTACTTCCATACACCCCACTCCCTATCTCAATTATCATTAATTTACAGGGATAACTATACAGCTCACCTCTAAAATTTACCATCTCTGCGTTGAAAAATTATCATATACACTTGTATACTCAAATTTTGCGCCTTGATCTGATGAATTTTAGAGGAAATCTGAATAGTTACATTTGAACAATCTCCATCAATCTACTCCTTGAAAAATTAAAAATTGCCCCCACTCTCTCATGGTTGTAAAATTTAAAAACTAATAAATAGAATAGTAGACAAATAATAATATGCAAAACGATTTTGATGATGAAATGAATAGTAATAACGGTGAAGTTGAAGTTGAGATAGAACTCTCTCCATCATCAGAACTTGCGCTTCCCTCAGCTAATCTCCCTAAGCAGATCTACCTGCTACCACTGTCAGAACGCCCCTTCTTTCCAGCGCAGACTCAACCTCTATTGATGAACGGTAAACCGTGGATGGAGACAGTCAGTAAGATAGGTGATACTGAAGACCATATGGTTGGACTTTTTATGACCCAACCGCATGATAGTGAATTTGCCTCTCCTGAAGATTACTCAGAGATTGGAACTCTTGCACGCATGCACCATCCAATGAAGCAGGAAAAGAAGATTCAATTTATCGCAGAGGGGATTCAACGAGCTCGCATTGTGCGCTGGCTATCGGACACCCCCCCATACCTTGTTGAGGTGGAGTATCCCCAGCAGACAGAGCCCAGAAAAAAAGATGAGGCGAAAGCTTTTGCGATGGCGATTATTAATACTCTACGAGAATTAATTCCACTCAACCCACTCTATGGAGAAGAGCTCCGCTTCTTTCTAGATCGCTTTAGCCCCAATGAACCATCAGCCTTAACTGATTTTGCAGCAAGCCTGACTACAGCAACTCCAGAAGATCTGCAGAAAATTTTAGAAACGCTAAATATTAAGCGCAGAATGAAGCAGGTGCTAACTCTACTCAAAAAAGATCTTGATGTTGCGAAACTACAGACAAAAATTCGCGACAATGTTGAAGATAAGATGGACGACCAGCAACGTCGCTTCTTCCTAAGAGAGCAACTTAAAGTAATTCAGAAAGAGTTAGGCATAGCTAAAGATGACCGCACTGCTGATACTGATCGCTTCACAGATAGAATGAAGAAGTTGACCATTCCTAAACAATCCATGAAAAAGATTGACGAAGAGATGGAAAAGTTAGGGATGCTCGAAACTGGATCACCTGAATATGCTGTAACTCGCAACTACCTAGATCAGATAACTGGACTACCATGGGGTATCCACTCTAAAGATAAACTAAATTTGCGCAATGCTCGTACAATTTTAGATCGTGACCATGATAGCTTAGAAGATGTTAAAGATCGCATCATTGAATTCCTTGCTGTTGGTAAACTGAAAGGTGAAGTTAACGGCTCAATCCTCTTATTAGTTGGACCACCAGGAGTTGGTAAAACATCTATTGGAAAATCAGTAGCTGACGCACTAGGGCGAAAGTTCTATCGCTTCTCAGTTGGTGGCATGCGCGACGAAGCAGAAATTAAAGGTCATCGCCGCACTTATATTGGAGCAATGCCCGGTAAATTTATCCAAGCGATCAGTGAGTGTGAAACTCAAAACCCGATAATTATGTTGGATGAGATAGATAAGATAGGAGCATCCTACCACGGTGATCCCGCATCCGCGCTACTAGAGGTGCTCGATCCTGAACAGAATGTAGAATTTTTAGATCACTATCTCGACACTAGATTTGACCTATCTAAAGTACTATTTATCTGCACTGCAAATCAACTAGACTCTATTCCTGCTCCACTCCTAGATCGGATGGAGACTATCCGCCTCTCTGGGTACATTACCGAAGAGAAGATAAAAATAGCTAAGCATCACCTCTGGCCGCGTCAATTAGAACGGAGCGGGATTAAGAGTAGCCTACTGAAAATTAGCGATGCCGCCCTCCGTAAAGTTATTGATGGATATGCGCGAGAGTCTGGCGTGCGTAATTTAGAAAAACAACTTGGGCGTATTATTCGTAAAGTGGCAGTTAAGATAGTTAACCGTAAGAAAGGCCCATTTAAAGTCAACACTAATGATGTTGTTGAGTATTTAGAGCAACCAATATTCCAAAGTGACAAGCCATATCGTGGAGTAGGAGTGGTTACAGGGCTTGCCTGGACGTCTATGGGAGGAGAGACTCTTACTATAGAGGCGAGTAAAGTTCACTCTTCTAGCCGAGGATTCAAATTAACTGGGCAGCTAGGTGATGTAATGCAGGAGTCAGCAGAGATCGCCTATAGTTACATCTCTTCCCACCTTGAACAGTACGGAGCTGATCCTACGTTTTTTGAAAAGGCACAAATTCATCTCCATGTTCCAGCTGGAGCAACTCCTAAGGATGGGCCGAGTGCTGGTTCCACTATGGCAGTCGCCCTACTCTCTATGGCTCGTAATTACAGACTCAGCCGTCCATTTGCAATGACAGGAGAGCTCACCTTAACTGGGAGAGTACTTCCTATAGGTGGGGTTCGCGAGAAGACTATTGCTGCACGCCGCCAAAAGATTAAGGAGTTAATCTTCCCTGCTGAAAATAGATTCGATTTTGAAGAGTTACCAGATTATATTCGTGAAGGTATAACTCCGCATTTTGTAGAACATTTTGATGATATTGAAAAAATAATCTTTCATAAATAGCTGTATAGCATAAATAAGCATATAGACAATTATAAACAATATAGAGAGGATGTAATAGTTAATGGCTCTTATTCAACTTAAAGATATACAGCTCGCCTATGGTGATCTTCCATTACTGGATCATGCCAACCTTATAGTTGAACGAGGAGAGCGTCTCTGTCTGGTTGGACGCAACGGCACTGGTAAGTCTACGCTGCTCAAAGTTATTGCTGGCACTGTTATTCCTGAGGATGGACAGATTGAAATTGGTACCACCACTATCTCTCGTCTTACCCAAGAGGTACCAAAAGAGACAAATGGTACTGGCAGTGACACAATATACGATGTGGCAGCGCAAGGTGTAGGAGAGATGGGAAAGCTTATTGCTCACTATCACCACTTAATTAAAGGGCTTGAAGAGTGTAGCGCTGAGGAGTCTGAAAAACTTCTTAGCCAGCTCTCCACTACTCAAAATAAAATTGAAGCCGAACATGGTTGGTCAATTCAGCAACAGATTGAGTCTACCCTCTCCAAAATGGATTTAGATCCTGAACAGGAGTTCTCTAGCCTATCTGGCGGAATGAAGAGAAGAGTTATGCTTGCACAGGCTCTGGTACAAGACCCTGACCTTCTACTCTTAGATGAGCCTACCAACCATCTTGATATTGAAGCAATCCAGTGGCTTGAAGATTTCCTTATTAACAGTCAAACAACCCTACTCTTCATCACCCATGATAGACAATTTCTACGCCGTCTTGCTACACGCATTATTGAACTAGATCGTGGAGCTCTTACAGATTGGCCAGGGAACTATGATACATATCTAACTCAAAAAGAGAAGGCGCTAGAAGATGAGGAGCGTAACAATGCTCTATTCGATAAAAAACTTGCACAAGAGGAAGTGTGGATTAGACAAGGTATTAAAGCTCGCCGTACTAGAAATGAGGGTCGAGTACGAGCACTAAAACAACTTAGAACCGAACGCGGGGAACGGCGTAATCGTAGTGGTAATGTGAAGATGGTGACTCAACAGAGCGGGGCTTCAGGAAAGAAAGTCATTAGAGCTAAAAATATCACCCACCAATATGGTGAATACCCATTAATGCAGAACCTCTCCGTAAGTATTCAACGAAGTGACCGTATCGGAATTATTGGGCCAAATGGGGTTGGTAAAAGTACGCTTCTTAAAATTTTATTAGGTGAGACTGAGCCAGATCAAGGGAGTGTTATCCACGGTACAAAATTGGAGGTTGCCTATTTTGATCAACTACGCAATCAACTAAACGATGAGATGACAGTTCAAGACTGTGTGGCAGATGGTAGTGACAATGTAACTATCAATGGCAGAGATAAACATGTAATAAGCTATCTTCAAGACTTTCTCTTCTCACCGCAACGCGCTCGCAGCCCAGTCAGCACCCTCTCTGGAGGAGAGCGTAACCGCCTTCTTTTAGCACGACTCTTCTCCACACCATCCAATGTACTAGTTATGGATGAGCCGACTAATGATCTAGATGTAGAGACCCTGGAGCTTCTAGAGGAGCTTTTGATGGAGTATAAAGGAACTCTACTTTTGGTAAGTCATGACCGTTCTTTCCTTGATAATGTAGTCACTAGTACTCTTGTGTTTGAAGAGCGTGGCGAGATTAATGAGTATGTAGGTGGATATGAAGATTGGCTACGTCAACGCAAAACTAGCACAACTATTGCAAAGGATACTCATAATACTACCAACAACTCCTCCCCTAAAAATATAGCTAACACTCCAACCAAGAAATTAAGCTATAGTGAGAAACAGGAGCTAGAGTCTCTTCCAAAAGAGATAGAGAAGTTGGAAGAGAGACAGAGTGCACTTCACAAGCAAGCAGCAGATCCAGAGTTTTACTCTAAAACTGATAAAACTGCAATAATTACAGCAACAGAACAGTTAGCAGAGATAGAGAGTAAGCTCAACAGAAAATACAAACGCTGGGAGGAGCTAGAAGATGGGTGAAGTTGATAAACAGAGCATACTTCTTGATGAAAGGATCAGTGAGATAGAGAGTCGTATCACATTTCAAGATAACCATATCCAAGAGTTAAACGATACTGTTGCCAAGCTTCAGTTAGAGGTTATGGATATTAATGAACGCCAACGAGCCACTCTACAACAGATAGAGCAGCTAACCCCCTCCATAATAAATTCTCTTGATGAAGAGAGACCTCCTCCACACTATTAAGAGATGTCAATTAAGTATGATAAATATAGAGGAGAGCTGGAAAAGAGTACTAGAAGATGAATTTACGCAGCCATATATGGATGAGTTGCGTAATTTCCTCCAGTTGCGTAGAGATCAAGGGGCATCCATATACCCTCCAACTAAACTCTGGTTTAATGCTTTTAATACAACTCCATTCGATAAAGTTAAAGTTGTCATCTTGGGGCAGGATCCATACCATGGTGCTGGACAAGCGCATGGACTCTCATTCTCAGTTCCTGCAGAAATTAAGAAACGCCCTCCATCACTAAATAATATTTATAGTGAACTAAAGAGCGACCTATCTATAGTCAATAGTAGCAACACTCTAACTTCATGGGCTGAACAGGGAGTTTTACTACTAAATTCAGTCTTAACCGTAGAGGCTAGAGAGGCTGGATCCCACCAAAACAGGGGGTGGGAGCACTTTACCGATAAGGTAATAGAGAAGCTAAACAGCGAGAAAAAACATTTAGTCTTCATTCTTTGGGGATCTTATGCCCAGAAAAAAGGTCGGCATATAGACCATAAACTCCATCGTGTAATAAGTTCACCCCACCCCTCTCCTCTCTCTGCGTATAGAGGCTTCTTCGGCAGTAGACCATTTTCCAAAACCAACCAATATCTAACTGATCACGAAATTAAACAAATTGAGTGGCAGTTATAGATATAGTACCAACAGGATTTATACTAAAACATTATGAACATAAAATTGATATATCCACTACTAGGCAGCTTATTTCTCTCTCTACCAAGCTATGCTTATAATGCAAGCAGTGAACAGATAAACTCTGTTAGAGAGATGGGTAGATTAAATGGTATAACGCTAAATTGTCGCCATATAGAACTTACCAAAGAGATCAAAAACTCACTTATTGATACTCTTCCTAAGATGAGAGTATTAGGATCTGCATTTGAGGAAGCAACTAATAGCTCGTTCATAGATATGATATCCACTAAAAGTAGCTGCCCAACTAAGTTGGAGCTTAAGGCTGACATTGTGAAGTCAATTCAGAAGATGAAGATCCTGTTTGAAAGTAATATATCTAAAAACGATCTACTTCAGAATAACAGCAAGGAAGAGCCAATTAAAAAAGATTCTAAAATTGGAGGAAACTTTATGCTCCAAGATCACAATAGAAGATTTTTTACCGATAAGGATATGGTTGGAAAATTTCAGCTTATCTACTTTGGTTACACTTTCTGCCCTGATGTATGTCCTACTTCACTTATAACCATTTCATCAGCATTAAACTCTATTGGTGATCTTGCAACAGAGATTCGCCCCTACTTTATTACTGTAGATCCATCTCGTGATACACCAGAAGTTTTAAAGGAGTATGTAGCTTACTTCTACCCCTCTATGATTGGACTAACTGGCACCCAAGAGATGACAGATAGAGTAGCAACTATCTATAATATAAAATATGAGAAGGTAGAGGATCCATCTAGAGATGCTGATCAATACATAATAGACCACTCTTCAGGAGTGTTTCTAATGTCTCCAGAGGGACAATTTATAACCAAATTTGCTCATGGCATAGCACCTAAGAAGATGGCTGCAGAGCTGCGCTACTATTTAGAGCTCGATTAATTTCTAGGTCTATATCTCTGCTTACGGCGTTGAGGAGGTCCATTTTGCTGATCCACATTTGGTGGAATCCAGTACAAAATATCTCCATCAACTAAAATTTGCTCATGCTCATCTTTAAAAACTTGGAACGGTTCCCAATATGAGAGATCTCTCTTCTTAGGCTCTCCATTCGGGGCGATAGGATCAACACCCTGAAACTTCCACTCACATAAATAGCGTTCAAATTTATTGCGGCGCTGGCACGCTACGGTAGTTCCTGAATCAAAATCTAACACCATCTCTGGAAGAGCTAAAGATATCTCACAAAGGCGTCCATACTCCTGTTGCATTTCAGGATCATTCATCCATTTATACTCATCTGCGGTCATCGGCTCGATATTTCCCTCATTCACCATTCGAGTTCCATTACGCACTCGTGCCATTCGCATAAAACAGCGCCCAGAATCATTTTTATAGAGGGTACGAGTTGAGATATATTGATTAGTCTCATCGTTATACTCATTAAATACCATCACTTTATGGTAGAAGACATCTTCTCCTGCAGTTGATTGCTCTACTGGCTGCACCTCTTCTGCTGTCGGTGGTTCAAGCTCTTTTTTGATACTATCCTTATCAAAGTCTGATGCCTTCTTAGGTTGAATCAGCGCAATGAAAATCATAATAAAGAGTAGATCCAACAGAGATGTTAGATGAACCTTACTCCGTTTCTTTCCTATCGGTTGCCGTATCATATCGGTAGCTCTATCCTAAATGAGCTTTAGTGACAATATTTTTAAACTCTATACTCTCACAAATAACCCGCTCTATTTTAGGAGCAAGAAAACTCTCTACCAACATAAATATCACTGAAAAACCTATACCTAAAATTGTAGTATCCATAGCGAGCACAAACGCACTAGTTAAGCTATTAGCATCTATTCCACCATCAGCAAAGGCAGTGCCTGCAATAGCTAAAATTGTACCTAAAATTCCAAGTAGCGGGAAAACTTGTACTAAAGTAGACATCACGCTACTAGCACTCTCAATCATATAATAGCGATTATATAGAGTTCGTTCTGAAAGATTTGCTACATTAATTTTAATCTGCTTAGATGCCTCTTCATCAAGTGAGATTTTATTTGATAGATAGTGTAGCGCACTATCTATCTTCTCATGCGCAGTCTGAAGTGAGTCTTGGTCTGGAGCATCAGAAAAACCTTTCATAAGATTAGTTGCTACATCTTTCAAGCGTAAACCATGCCGCTGGATGGAGTAGATAACAAAACTGATAATTGCCACCTCTGCGATAGCAAGTAGATAGATAATAGTAAAAATATTATCTGTTACGGCGGAAAAAATAGTCTGAACTGGGGATACTTCCATAAATAGTCTCTTATAATTTTTAATTTTATATATTTAATTTATAAATTTGCAGATTTAACTTTGCGAACTTAATTTCTATTAGCGTAATGATACAGTAGATTGAGAGTAGTCGTTACTATTCCGTTAATTCATAATACTCTAATAGAGCCTCTTCTAACTGCTTCAACTCTGTATCAACCATATTTTTTTGCTGCAGGAGTTCTTTCAGTTCAACCTTAGAACTCTCTTCATAGATCTCCGCTGATGACAGAAGATCTTCAATATCACAACTCTTCACCTCTAATTTCTCAATCTTCTGCTCACAACTTTTTATTTTTTTGCGTACCGGAGCTAATTTTTTACGCTCTTCAGCTCTCTCTTTTTTATTAAGATCTGGTTTTAGTTTTTTACTTCCTATATTCCCATCATCAGATTTAGCTTTACTCTTACTCTTGCCCTTACTCTTAGTCTTAGTTTCATTTTTAGAGTTTGGTTTTATTCTTTTAGACTCACTGCGTAGCCAAGCCGCATACTCATCAAGATCTCCAGAGAATGGGGTTACTGTTCCACCAGCAACTAATAAGAAACTATCAGCAACACCTTCCAGTAGATATCTATCATGAGAGACTACAACTAACGCCCCTTCAAACTCCTGGAGTGCCATCACCAAAGCATGCCGCATTTCAAGATCGAGATGGTTTGTTGGTTCATCTAGTAATAAAAGGTTTGGATTTTGCCTAATAATAAGTGCCAAAACTAAGCGAGCTTTCTCACCTCCAGAAAATGGTCCAACAGGCTCTAACACTCTATCCTTCTGAAATCCAAAACTACCAAGATAGGTTCGTAACTGTTGCTCTGTTGCATCTGGATGCTGGCGTTGGAGATGAAGCAGAGGAGTTGCATCCATATCTAAAAGTTCAAGTTGATGCTGCGCAAAATATCCGATTTTTAGATCTTTAGCTTCATTACGAGATCCGCTTAACATAGTAGAAGAGCTTGCCATCAACTTCATTAGAGTAGATTTTCCGGCACCATTACGCCCTAGAAGAGCCATACGATCACCTGGGTTGAGAGTTATAGAGTAGTCCTCTAGAACCAATAGATCGCCATACCCAGCATCCGCATGCTCTATGGTTAACATCGGATGGGGAAGTTTTTTTGGCTCAAAAAAATGGAAATTAAATGGAGAGTCCACATGTGCTGGAGCGATAGCTTCCATCTTCTCAAGTGCTTTAACCCTGCTCTGCACCTGTTTTGCCTTACTTGCCGTAGCACGAAACCGAGATACAAACTTATGCATATGCTCTTGCTCTCGTTGTTGACGCTCAAAAGCAGACTGCTGTTGCGACAACTTCTCTATTCTAACTCTTTCAAAAGAACTATAATTACCTGAGGTGAGCTCCATCTTTTTATGCTCAATATTGACTATCCCATCCACAACTCTATCTAACAGATCTCTATCGTGAGATATCACTAGCAGTGTTCCTCTATACTGCTTAAGCCACTCTTCTAACCAAAACACAGCATCAAGATCTAAATGGTTAGTTGGCTCATCTAGTAACAGCAGATCAGAACGAGCCATAAGAGCCTGTGCCAAATTAAGACGAACTCTCCAACCACCAGAGAATGATTCTACTAAGCTATCCTCTTGCTCAACACTAAAACCCAACCCCTGCATCAAACGGGCGGCACGGTTTCTTGCATTAAAACCATCTATAGACTCAATATCTGCATAGATCTCTCCTTGGAGCAGGCCATCTTCACTCTCTATAGCAACAGCAAGACGCTGTTCCAATTTGCGCAACTCGCGATCACCATCCATCACTAGATCAATCGCGCTACACTCTAAAGATGAAACCTCCTGAGCCACATGAGAGATAACCCAACTATCAGGTATAGAGAGTTCACCTTCATCAAGATGCATCTCTCCCATAATCAACGCAAAAAGGCTAGATTTACCAGTTCCATTACCACCAGTAATTCCAACCTTCTGTCCTGGGTGGATAGAGAGTGTGCTTTCATCAAACAGTAGACGCGGACCACGCCGAATCGAGAGGGAGTTAATTCTAATCATGGGGGGGATTATACAGGTACACAAGTGATGGAGTATAGTAGATAGTGTATAGTGTGCAACCATGACAAAAAATAATTCGGTTATTGTGAAAAAAGGTGGGCTTGCTCTCTATAAAAGTGGACCTGTTCGTATTGGAACTGTTGGAGACAAAATAGAGATTGAGCTAGTTAATGGAAAAACTAAACGGGTGCGCAGTAAAGATATAACCCCTATTCACCCTGGACCAGTTGGCTCTGCTAAAGATGAAACTCTTAAAAATATAGTACAGAGTGATCTTAGCTTAGGAGCAAGTAAGCAGGAGCTAGACAGCAATATTCACGATGCTTGGGAGTTGATGGATGGAGAACCACTTCCACTTGCAGATATTGCAGAACTTATCTATGAAGAGATCACCCCGCAGACAATTTGGAATAGCTGGCGTATTGTATCCCAAGATCTATACTTTCATGGCACCCCGTTATCAATTCAAGGATACCCTGCAGATAGAGTAGAAACTGTACGGAGTGAGAGAGTAGAGAAGGAGCGCATCAAAAGAGAGAGGAGTGAATTTATTGAGCGACTTCAAAGCAACTCAATAATCGAGGATGACCACCCTAAACTAAGTGATGTAGAGATGCTTGCCCTTGGTAAAAGTGAAATGAGTGCGATACTACGAGATATTAAACGCGAACAGCGCCCAGAGAATGCTCACCATCTACTACTAGAGACTGGCTACTGGGATGAGAACTATAACCCATACCCAGCCAGAATGGGGGTTGAATTAGAGAGTGTAACTGGAGATGTAGCAGAGTTGCCAACGGAAGAGAGAGTCGATCTAACCCACCTCAAATCGTGGGCAATTGATGATGAAGATAATCAAGATCCAGATGATGCGATAAGTTTAGAGGTTGATAAGATTTCAGGTAGAGAGAAAATATGGGTCCATGTTGCCGATGTAGCCGCACTAATTGAACCAGACAGTGAATTAGATATTGCTGCTCGCGCACAATGTAGCAATCTATATCTTCCCGAAGGAACTATAACTATGCTCCCTCGACAAGTAACAGATACTCTAGGTCTTGGACTCCAAGAGAAACGATCACCAGCACTTTCGTTTGGTTTCACTATATCAACAGGTGGTGAAGTGAAAGATATTACAATAGACGATATAGAAGTCGTCACAAGCTGGGTCAAAGTTACTCGCACCACCTACGCTGAAGTTGACGCAAATATTGATGACTCTAATTTTGCTCCGCTCTACAGCATAGCACTTCTCTACCAGCAGAGACGCCTCACTAATGGAGCAATAAATCTTGACCTCCCAGAAGTTAAGATAAGCGTAAAATCAGACAGTAAAGAGATAAAAATAACCCCTCTGCCAAAGCTAAAAAGTAGAGAGTTAGTTACTAATTTTATGTTGATGGCAGGAGAGGCTGCAGCACGCTTTGCCGAGAACAGAGAGATCCCATTTCCCCACTCCACCCAGCAGCCGCCAAAACCAGACGAGAATGGCAACCCATATCCCCATCCTGAAACTCCTGCAGAGATGTACAATTTTCGCAAGCTATTTCAGCGCAGTCAACTCAAGAGTCAACCAGACCTACATGCTGGATTAGGGATGGAGCAATATAGCCAGGTGACTAGCCCGCTTCGTCGCTACCTTGATCTTGTTGCACATCAGCAACTGCGTGCTTGGATACATAAAAGACCACTCCTTGATCACGAAGAGATAACAGAACGCATAGGGGCAGCCGAAGCGGTAATTGGCAACACTCGTAGAGCGGAGAGATTCTCCAACCGCCACTGGAGTATGGTTTGGCTCCGCCACAATCCTGAATGGACTGGAGATGCAATTTTGGTAGATATGATGAGGCAGCGTGGTACTTTTTTAATTCCAGAGTTAGGGATAGAGTGTCGAGTACGACTACAAAATAGTATTGAGCTGAACAGTGTTATAAAACTGAAACTCTCTAATGTCGATCTCCCAGAGTTAACCCCCTACTTTAGAGTGGGAAAAAACTAATCGTCTCTATTTTGGTTAGAGTGTACGATAAATTTTTGCACCATTTGATTAACTAAAAATATTACTAACAAGAAAGAGCCGAAAAGAATACCGAAACGGGGAAGAAAACTTTTAATAATTGATCCACTGATCTCTTCTGTAGGGGTACTAATACTAACCACTCCTCTCAGCTCTCCAATCTCATAATCGTAAGCCTCACTATAACGCTCACGAATTGTGGTAGGCGCATCTTCACGAGCCCCGTGACATTTAAGGCAAGATTTTACTACCCAAATTGGACGCGCATAGAAGAATTTTTTAGCTCCTCTTACAATATACTTTGAATTCTTATTATCAGATCTATCATTTTCACGAAACCAATCCATAGCTAGCTGCTCATAGTTGTTGACTATATTTCTAGGGTTACGCGGTCGATCAGAGGAAGTTCTTATCACTATCCCTCTATGGTCCCAATTTTTAGAGAACTCTTCACTAACTCTTGGCAGAGAGTGCGCCGGCAAAAAACCGACTGTTTTATCTGTAAGCTCAATCCCACTATCTAAAAACTGTTTCTGCCCAACTCTACGCGCAGCCATTAAGAAGTTATAGATAGAGTCACTCTCTCGTTCAAGCTGATGATAGGTGTCATTTTTAGTCATATTATAGGTATATACCAAGAGCCCTGTAGTTGCCACTGAAGCGCCAAAGCCTATCACTATAAAAAGTCGCGTTGCAAGATTCATTACCTACTCCCTAAAATTAACCCATCTATATTATAGCTGAAGATTATGCCACTATAACTAACCATATGTCTACTTAAAGATATGTCTACTTAAATTGAAATTGTTATACGCTAGTCTTTATTGCTAAAGCATGGAGTTCTCCACTCAAAATAAGATCGTTGACTGTAGCCATAACTTCTCTCTGCTGAGCAAGCAGACTTTTACCCTCAAAACTACTACTGACCACTGTAGCTTCACAGTTACAGCCATCACCAACTACCTCAACTTGAGCTCCAGCTATCCCATCTTCAATTCTCTTTTTTATATCTTCAATAGTAAGCATATTCTCCATTATATATCTCCAGTTTATCTCTTGTAATTTTCTTGTCGTATCTATATTTCACTTGTCTATTTTATTTTTTGTGAACGATCTGCCCACTCTGCACTCTTCAACAGAATAGAGTCTATTCTATTTCTAATTTTGCGGCTCCCAAACGGGTAGTTATTTGCCATAATCGCAAAAGTCAACTCTCGCCCTTTTGGAGTTTTAAGGTAACCAGCTACCGCTCTAACTGCAGAGAGGGTTCCTGTTTTCCCCCAGACTCTTCCCTCTAATGGAGTCTCATTAAAACGCCACCTTAGAGTTCCATCATGACCTGCACGAGAGAGTGAATTGTGAAAAACTTTTGCTTGCGGATGAGATTGCATACTACGCAACACCGATACAATATCTGCAGGTCGGAATAGATTATAGCGAGATAGTCCAGAGCCATCTACCTGTTTATAACGGTACGGTTTAATATTGCGCTCTGCCATAAACCTATCTACAGTTTTAACTCCTCTAGCAACTGAACCAGCCCGTTTTATCTCACCAGCTCTCCCCCTTCTCACTCCAGTTGCACGCAATATATTTTCTGCGACTAGATTAATGCTCCGTTTATTAGCTAAGGGAAGAATCTCTTTCAGTGGTTTGGAGTGGTGCGTCCAGACTAGTGTAGCATCTGAATTATTACTAATCTGCCTACTACCTATCTCATCACCATCTCGCGCCTCGCCCTCAACCTTAACTCCCGCTCGCTCTAATGCCTCTCTGAATAGAGTTGCAGTGTAGAGAGTTGGGTTATCCACCGTCACTTTACCTGATAGTTTTGGATTTTTGCGCATCTTCTCTGGCATTTCAACCACAAATTGATTACTGCCCTGCTTGCGTCTGATATGAAGTCTACTCTTTTCAGCTGTAGTTTGAGTCACAACTTCCATATATTCACTCTTTGGATAGAGATGAACTTGACTCTTTTTAAGACGCTGCTTGCGATTTTTATCAATAACATAACTGACAGTTCCACCATTAACAGTTAGTGCAGACGGTTGTGCTGCAAATGGATAACTTGCATCATCCCATGCCCAACCAGCCCCTTGGGGCTCCTCAACAAAGAGAGCGTCCACCCCTACAATATCTCCCTTAACTCTATCTACCCCCTGTTTAGCCAGCTGCTCTGCCCAGCCATCCAGAAAACTTCGACCTCCAGCACCTTCTGCTGTACCAAGAGTTGGATCACCACCACCAATGATGTAGAGATCACCATTAACTGGAAATTGAAGATGGGTAGTAAATGTGTAGTCAGGACCGAGATGGTCGAGAGCAACTGCCGTTGTTATCAACTTAGTAACTGAGGCTGGAATAAAGGGGGTATCTCCATTACGAGAGTAGACAACCTCCCCACTTTCACTATCTTCAATTCGTACCCCCCAAACTGCTGCAGGAGTACTAGGTGAATCTATGATTGCATCAATATCTGACTTTAGAGTACCCCTGTAGTCAGCCTCAACCCCTGCTTCAACTCCCCCTAACAAGATTGTAAGGAGAGTTAAAAGTAGCAGTCGTGACTTAAGGTTATCCAGCAAGTGTTTGCAATAACCCATTCAATCTACGAGTAAAGCTTGCAGGGTCATCCAACTGACTCCCCTCAGCCAAGAGAGATTGATCAAATAGAATACGACTCCAATCCTCAAAACGGTCATCATCGCTCTCGCTCTGAAGACGCTCGATTAGCGGATGCGCTACATTAATCTCCATTACGCGTTTACTAGTTGGAACCTCTTGCCCCATACTCTGCATAATGCGCTCCATATTGGCATCCATCCCACCAGCAGCAGCAACTAAACAGGCTGGAGAGTCAGTCAGACGGCTACTGATTTTAATATCATCAACCTGATCTTCAAGTACCTTCTTCATCTGCTCGATAAGACTCTTGAACTCCTTCTCCTCTTTCTCCAGCTTCTTCTTCTCTTTCTTATCATCCATATCGCCAAGATCAAGATCACCCTGAGTTACAGATTGGAGGGATTTGCCATCAAACTCTCTTAAATGTTGAATCACCCACTCATCCACATGGTCACTTAGGAGGATAACTTCAATATCTTTCTTCTTAAAGACCTCCATATGAGGGCTATTTTTCGCAGCGTTGTAAGTTTCAGCAGTGATAAAGTAGATCTTATCCTGCCCATCTTTCATTCGTGCAACATACTGCTCAAGTGACACATCTTGATTAGCACTATCACTATCTGAAGTGGCAAAACGGCAGAGTTTGGCAATACGCTCTTGGTTAGTAGTATCCTCAATTAACCCCTCTTTTAGTACTGCACCAAATTCACTCCAGAACTTAGCGTAATCCTCTTCACCTTTTTTCGCGATACCCTCTAACATTCCGAGAACTTTCTTCACAGAGCCTTTACTTATCTGATCTACAACCTTACTGCTTTGCAATAATTCACGAGAGACATTAAGAGGAAGATCGTTAGAATCAATAACTCCGCGCACAAACCTCAAGTATGTTGGCATTAATTTTTCAGTATCTTCCATAATAAAGACACGGCGCACATAGAGTTTAATTCCATGTGCACGCTCACGATCATTAAGATCAAATGGCGCTTTAGATGGAAGATATAACAGTTGCGTATACTCTAGATTACCCTCAACTCGCGCGTGAACCCACTCCATTGGATCTTGCCAATCGTGCCCTACACTCTTGTAAAACTCTTTATACTCCTCATCTGTAATCTCATTACGGTTCATCGACCAGAGTGCTGTAGCCTTATTAATCTGTTCCCACGGCTCTTGCTCAACAACTTCAGCTGGCTCCTCGCCCTCTTTTGGTTCAGGAGCTGGTGGTAGCGCATCTGGTTCCATCATAATTGGCAGAGTTATATGCTCAGAATACTTGTGAATGAGTGATTTAAGTTGGAACCCTTCCAAGAACTCTTTCTCTTCTTCACGCAGATGAAGTGTAATTTTAGTACCACGACGCGCTTTCTCGATTGTCTCTAGAGTGTAATCACCCTCACCGCCTGATTCCCAACGCACACCGTGTTCAGCAGTCAGTCCCGCACGACGAGTCTCAACAGTGACTTTGTCTGCCACAATAAATGAGGAGTAGAAGCCGACACCAAACTGACCAATTAGATGTGAGTCCTGCTGCTGATCACCTGTTAACTTCTCAAAAAATGATTTAGTTCCAGAACGGGCAATAGTACCGATATTCTCCATCACCTCCTGACGATTCATTCCAATACCATTATCTTCGATTGTAATAGTATTGATATCCTTATCCGTAGTAATCTCAACTTTAAGATCTGGATCATCTTCAAATAGAGCATCATCCGAAAGCCCCTCAAAACGGAGCTTATCACACGCATCTGCGCCGTTGGAGACCAACTCGCGCATAAAAATCTCTTTATTACTATAGAGTGAATTGATCACCAACTTAAGTAGTTGCTTGACCTC
>JABHVM010000083.1 GCA_018658305.1 Thiotrichales bacterium
GGACTTCATATCGCAACTCTACTCTGCGCTCTTTTTCTGCGTCACTTCCCTAAGTTGGTTGTAGAGGGGCATGTATTTGTAGCAATGCCACCACTCTATAGAATAGATATTGGTAAGGATGTCTACTATGCGTTGGATGATGCAGAGAAACAGGGGGTTATGGATCGTATAGCAGCAGAAAAGAGGAGAGGCAAAGTTAATGTGCAGCGTTTTAAAGGGTTAGGTGAGATGAATCCACTGCAACTCAGAGAGACAACTATGGCGACAGAGAGTAGAAGGCTGGTGCAGTTAACTATTGAGCCGGGCGATGATAGTAATAGTATTATGGATATGTTACTTGCAAAGAAGCGCTCCCCAGATCGTAAACGGTGGTTGGAAGATCGTGGTGATCTAGCTGAAGTTTAAAAATAGATGATGAATAGAGAAATATATGAGTGAAGAGTTAAGTGCTCCAGTCTGGAGTGGATTAGAAGATTTCTATCAGAGGTTTGATCAGTTATGTGGTGCAGATGAGCGAGCTGTACTTCAAGTGTTATCACTTTCTGATCTTCCTATTAGTAAATCAGTTATTGAGCAAATTCTTGTTAAACTGAAATGGAGCTCTGCTGCAGAAGAGAAGCTCGCTGATATTTTTCAACAAAACTTCTCAAAGTGGCGTAGTAAATGGGTTAAAGAGAATTGGATTAGTGATGATCAGACTCGTATTCGTTGTAGCAATCTACTGGTTGATATGCTTTCACGAGAGTTATCTATGGCTGATAAGGTTGATGAGGTTGAGGATGCTGTAGAGCAGAAAATATCTCGTGGCTATTGGGCAACAGGTATAGATCCAGCTATGCGTTATATAAGAACTTCGTTCTATAAAGGTAATCTCACTTATATTCAAGAGTGGGCTGGACTCGGAGATGATAAATGGGGAGAGGTAGATAAAGATAAGCAGGAGGATGTTTTTAATCTCTGTTACTTTCCTACTCAAACAGAGTGGTTGGATAGGCTTCCTGATTGGCTTCACTATCAGGCGCTAGTCTATACTCTTCGCGAACAGATGGAGAGGCTTGAGCTTGATTTAGGGCTATGGAAACACTGGATAGAGCGAGTTGATCCATTAACAGAAACCAATCAGACTGTCTGCAGCGACTCTGTAGAGTTTCATCTCTACCGTAATGAGCTAGATAAATCTGCTCTCTTACTTAAAAATATGCAAGGAAGTAGAGTTACAGCTTTTAAAGCGATAGAGTTAATGGAGAAGGAGCAGTACAGCGAAGCTCTTACTGTTTTTGAGACAGCTCTTAAGGAGCTGCGTAAAGAGCTTCATAAACGCAAAATAAATAATTATGGTCTATCTGCACTTATGCAACAGATGCTATATCTGCGTAATGGTGGTGCTGAGGAGTTAGGTTTAGCAGTATATATAGGGGAAGTTGTAGAGAGTGAATTTGGAGATCAGCTCTCAGTTGTTCTTGAAAATCCACTCGCACTCTCTTCTGTATTACTTAAGGAAGTGGCACTCTTTATGTTAGGCAAAGTTAGTGCTGGCAGTAGCTATCTGCTAAATCATGCGCATATTGATTCATCTTGGGGAGTGTTGTTTAGAGCTCTGGCGCGTTACTGGAGTGGTGAGGAGGTGAGTCAAGAGCAACGCATAGAGCTGAATGGTTTAATCTCTACTGCACAAAAAGATGAGATGATGCTTTTTGCAAGGCATGCTAAATCACTTCTTGCCTGTTTAGATACAGTTGAACAAGATTTAGAGATAGTAGATGATGGAGGTTGGGTTCATCTGCTGCACCCTAAACAGAAGTGGGAGCATGTTCTTGATGCTATATCTGGGATTGCAGATGGTGGCGCAGGAATAGTGTCCCCTAACAGCGAGAAACGGCTGGTATGGCGTATGGAACGAAGAGAACACGATTTTCCAAGTTTCTATCCTCGTGAACAGAAATTAGGAAAAAGTGGTAAGTGGAGTAAAGGGAGGGCTATCTCACTAAAGAAACTAAGTACAGATATACTAGACTATCCATATTTAAGTGATCAAGATAGGCGTGTTTGCGGAACCATTAGTGAGAGTTGGGAGTATACGGGAGGCTGGCAGCAGCGTTTGACTCACCGTTTGGATGATGAGAAGGCTCTTGTTGAGTTGGTCGGGCATCCACTAATTGAGCTTGAGGGGGCTCCTGGAGTGCTAATTGATATCACCAAAGAAGATCCTGCTTTAGAAGTTTTGGAAGATGGAATGGAGTCGTTAAAGATTCAGCTTTCACCATTCCCTGAACAGAGTAGCGGTGATTTTGAGAGTGTGAAATTACGCTGGGAAGGTGCAAGACGGTTAGTGGTTACCCAGTATGATAATACACATCAACATGTGGCGCAGATTTTGGGAGTTAACGGAGTATCCGTTCCTCTCTCCGCTAAGCAGCGAGTACTCGATAGCATCTCTGCAATTGCTCCTCTACTTACTATTCACTCAGCTATTGGCGGTGAAACTGATGGAGTTGAACAGGTAGAAGGGAGTACTGTTCCCCATGTTCATCTAGTGCCAGAAAATGATGGTATTCGTTTCAGTTTCTGGGTGGCACCATTCGGAGAGGAGGGTGGTCGCTTCTATCCAGGAAAAGGGGGTGCAGTAGTTTTTGGAGAGAAAGATGGTAAGAAGCTTCAGGCACATAGAGATCTTCAGCAAGAGCGACAACGAGCATTGATACTATTTGGTGGGATGGAAGAGGCAGTGCCAGATATGTTACTAGATTGGTCAGAAAATGAACTGCTTGATGAGCACCGTTTAGATGAGAAATTAATTGAGACCCCAGAAGACTCTTTAGAGGTGCTACTCTATCTGCAGAGCGTAGATAATAAGGAGCTGGTGCTTGACTGGCCACAAGATGCACGAATTCCAAGATTGCGTGAACTTGGTGTAGCGAGTATGAAAGTTGGGGTTAAAGATAGTCGAGATTGGTTTGCGCTGAGTGGTGAGTTAGAAGTTGATAATGGGAAAGTGGTCGCACTGAAAGATCTCTGGGGTCTATTAGATCAAACGCAAGGGCGTTTTCTTAAGATGGCAGATGGTGAAATATTGGCACTCACCAAAGAGTTGCGCAAAAAATTGGATGCTATGCGCAGCTATGGTGGAGAGGATGGAAAAGTTCATCCTCTTGCCCTCTCAGTATTAGATGACGCTCTGGATGGAATGGAGTTTAATAGCAATAAGAACTGGAGTGTACAGCGGGATAAAATCAGAGAGGCAGAGAACTTTAAGCCTACACTACCAGCCACCTTAGAAGCAGATTTGCGAGACTACCAACAGCAAGGATTTGAGTGGATGGCGCGCTTGGCTCATTGGGGAGGAGGAGCATGTTTGGCTGACGATATGGGTCTTGGTAAGACAGTTCAAGCCTTAACTTTGATTTTAACTCGGGCTGATACTGGGCCAACATTAGTGCTTGCTCCAACCTCTGTCTGTATGAACTGGATAGAGGAAGCGAACCGTTTTGCTCCTACTCTATGCCCTATAATATTTGGTGATGGGTCTAAGGAGGAGCGAACTAAAACTATTGAAGAGGCTGCAGCGTATGATCTTATTGTCTGTAGTTATGGACTACTGCAGAGAGAAGAGAAGTTGCTAAACTCTATAGAGTGGCAGAACATTATTATTGATGAGGCGCAAGCAATTAAAAATGCTGCTACTAAGCGCTCTAAAGCTGTGATGAGTCTGCAGGGTGGGTTTAAAGTTATAACAACAGGAACCCCCATTGAGAATCATCTTGGAGAGCTGTGGAATCTATTTCGCTTCATTAATCCAGGGCTCCTTGGTTCGCAAGATCGTTTCAATGAGCGCTATGCTCGTCCTATCGAGAATGATAAAAATGATAACGCACGAGAGCGGCTGAAAAACTTAATCTCTCCATTCATTTTGCGTCGCCTTAAACGTGATGTCTTAACGGAGCTTCCACCTCGCACAGAGATAACTCTCCATATTGAGATGAAAGATGAAGAAAAAGTGTTCTTGGAAGCGTTGCGTCAACGCTCTATTGAGCGAATTACACAACTGCGCAGTGGTAGTGATGGACCTCAACATCTGCAGGTGTTAGCTGAGATAACCCGTTTGCGTCAAGCTTGCTGTCATCCTAAATTAGTGGATGCAGATTCAGCAATTTCCAGTGCTAAGCTGCGCGTATTTGGTGAAACAGTTGAAGAGCTTTTGGAGAATAATCACAGGGCTTTAGTTTTTAGTCAATTTGTTGGGCATCTAACTTTGATCAGAGAGTATTTGGATGATAGAAATATTAGTTACCAATATCTTGATGGCTCAACCCCAGTTAAGCAACGCAAAAAAGCTGTAGATGCATTCCAGCAAGGTGAAGGGGAGTTATTCTTAATTAGCCTTAAGGCTGGAGGATCTGGGCTTAACTTAACTGCAGCAGACTATGTTATCCATATGGATCCGTGGTGGAATCCAGCAGTAGAGGATCAAGCATCTGATCGTGCTCATAGAATGGGGCAGACTCGTCCAGTTACTATCTACCGCATGATTGTAAAAGGGACGATTGAGGAGAAAATTGTAGAGTTGCATCAACATAAACGAGATCTAGCAGATCAGCTCTTAGAGGGAAGTGATCAAGGTGGGAGGCTCTCGGTAGATGAGATGGTGGCACTAATTCAACAGGAATCATATTAAGCAATGAATACATCAGTAGAAGATCAGTTAGTAGATCAGAAAGCCATAAAAAATAGTTTTGAAGGGATCGAGCAACTTCCGTTAAGTGAGTTTACGGAAAAAGCATATCTGGATTACTCCATGTATGTGATCTTGGATCGAGCACTACCAAATGTAGGGGATGGGCTTAAGCCAGTACAGCGTCGTATTATCTATGCTATGTCAGAGTTGGGACTCTCTGCGACTGCTAAATTTAAGAAGTCAGCACGAACAGTCGGTGATGTTTTGGGTAAGTTTCATCCTCACGGAGATTCGGCAGCTTATGAAGCGATGGTGTTGATGGCACAGAATTTTTCATATCGTCATCCACTTATTGATGGGCAGGGAAATTGGGGGTCACCTGATGATCCTAAATCATTTGCAGCGATGCGCTATACAGAGTCTCGTTTAACTCGTTACTCTGAATTACTGCTTAGTGAGCTAGGAATGGGGACAGTTGAGTGGCAACCAAATTTTGATGGCACTCTGCAAGAGCCTAAGCTTTTGCCTGCGCGTCTTCCAAATATTCTACTGAATGGTGGTTCAGGTATTGCTGTTGGAATGGCTACTGATATTCCACCACATAACTTGCGTGAAGTCGCATCTGCCTGTATCCGTATATTGGAAAATGGAAAGACAACCACTGAAGAGTTATTGGAGAATATAAAAGGTCCTGACTATCCAACTGATGCAGAGATTATAACTCCCAAAGAGGATATACAAGAGATATATCAGAGTGGACATGGCTCGATTCGTATGCGTGCACTTTGGGAGAGGGATGGTGGTGATGTGGTAATAACCGCACTTCCGCATCAAGTTTCAGGGAATAAAATTCTAGAGCAGGTGGCAAGCCAGATGCGGGCTAAAAAGTTACCAATGGTTGATGATCTGCGTGATGAATCTGATCATGAAAATCCAACTAGATTAGTTGTAGTGCCTCGCTCTAATCGAGTAAATATTGATGAGCTGATGCTCCACCTTTTTGCGACGACAGATCTTGAGCGTACCTACAGAGTCAACCTAAATATGATAGGTATTGATGGGAGACCAGGAGTTAAAGGAATTAAGACACTCCTTAATGAGTGGCTAGAGTTTAGAGAGCGTACTGTACGCAATAGATTAGAGTATAGATTAGAGAAGGTGTTGCAGAGACTCCATATGTTGGAAGGGCTATTAATTGCGTACCTTAATATAGATGAGGTTATAGCTATTATTCGTACAGAGGATAAGCCACGTCCTGTATTAATGGAGCGGTTTAAAATTAGTGAAATTCAGGCAGATGCTATTCTTGATCTTAAATTGCGCCACCTTGCAAAGCTTGAAGAGATGAAGATTCGTGGAGAGCAAGATGAGCTTGAAGTAGAGCGCAATAAATTAGAGCAGGTTCTAGGTTCAACTCGTCGTCTTCGTACTATGATTAAAAGAGAGATAATAGCCGATGCGGAGAAGTATGGTAATGATAGGCGTTCTCCAATAGTGATTCGTGACAGTGCACAGGCAATTGATCCAGCTAGCCTTATACCATCTGAGCCAGTTACTGTAGTTCTCTCAGAAAAAGGGTGGGTGCGTGCTGCTAAAGGGCACGATGTGGATTCTACAGCGCTAAGTTATAAGAGTGGAGATGGGTATTTGGCATCAGCTTTGGGGCGTAGTAATCAACCTATCTACTTTTTGGATTCAACTGGTAGAAGTTATACTGTGCAGACAAATACGCTTCCATCAGCACGCGGGCAAGGTGAACCATTGACTGGAAGACTTTCACCACCTACAGGATCTTACTTTGTTGATGTGATTGGGGGTAGTCTAGAGCATAAAATATTAGTTACATCTGATGCAGGTTATGGTTTTATCTCTACTATAAAAGAGATCTCATCTAACAAAAAAGCTGGTAAAGTATTTTTGAAAACACCTAAGGGTGCTCAAGTTATGCAGTTACTGAGTGTTGCAGAAGAGAGTAGCTGGGTAGCGGTTGCAAGCAATGAAGGAAGGTTGCTGCTATTTCCAATAGTAGATCTGCCAGAGCTGGCTAAGGGTAAGGGTAATAAGATGATAGGAATACCCGGAAAAAGGGTGGAGAGCCGAGAAGAGTTCGTGGCAGGTGTTGCACTCTTGGCGGATGGAGAAGAGTTAGTCGTGATTTCTGGTAAGCGTACGCTATCATTAAAGTCGAAAGATCTGGATAATTATAGAGGTGAGCGCGGAAGACGAGGAAGTAAGCTACCCCGAGGGTTTCAGCGAGTTGAAGGGTTGATTAATGGTAATGCCAAAGGGCGTTGACTCTTTGTGTTGGTTTAGCCTGTTCCACAAGTAGGGCAGGCAGGATCCTTAGGGAGTTTTAGCGAGCGCCACTCCATACTTAATGCGTCTAGCAGAAGAAGTCTTCCGCTGAGGCTCTCACCAATCCCCATAATTATTTTCATCGATTCTAATGCTTGCATACTCCCTATAACGCCAACTAGCGGTGCTAGAACTCCTGTTTGAGTGCAGGTTTCATCCAGCTCATCTCCACCTTTATATAGACAGTTATAGCATGGTGATTCAGAGTCAGATGGATTGAAGAGAGAGATCTGCCCCTCCATTCTGATTGCAGCTCCAGAGACCAAAGCTACCTTGTGTTTTAAGCAGCAGCGGTTAACCGCAAAGCGGGTGGTAAAATTATCGCTACAGTCCAATACTACGGTTGCGCTCTCTATAACTTCAGCTAACTCTTGTTCAGAGAGTTTTTCTGAAATAGTAGTTATCTCTATTTCAGGATTTAGTTGGAGGAGAGAGTCTTGAGCAGATTCCACCTTTGGTCGTCCAATATCAGGAGTGCTATGAATAATCTGGCGTTGCAGATTAGTGAGATCTACCTCATCAAAATCTATAAGGGTTAAATTACCAACTCCAGCTGCAGCTAGATACATTGCAGCTGGGGCTCCTAGCCCACCTAAACCAACAATAATAACTCGAGCATTAAGTAGTTTTTCTTGCCCCTCTGTGCCAACTTGGGGGAGAATAATCTGCCTACTGTAACGGAGTAACTCCTCATCAGATGTTAACTCTCTATTGTTCACTGTCGTCTCTTTCCGTATATTGCTGTTTTTATCGTCTACCATAACTTACCCTCTCATGCCCTGCAAGGTCATCTAGTGTTTTAATATCTAGAAAACCATTATCTTTAAATATGTCCCTGACTCTCTCGCCTTGATTGTATCCATGCTCTATCATTAGAACTCCATTAATATCTAGATATTCTACTGCTTGTTTAACTATTAACTTTATGTCATTTAAACCATCTATACCAGAAGTTAGTGCAGTAATTGGTTCATAGCGTAGATCTCCTCTATTTAGATGTGGGTCATCTAGCTCTATATATGGTGGATTGGAAATTATAAGATTAAAATTATCTTCTCTATGTTGTAATGGTTCAAACCAACTTCCCGCATAAAACTTTATGTTTTTTAGGTGGTGAGATTGAGCATTATCTTGAGCAGTAGAGAGAGCTTCCGTTGATATGTCTGTGGCACTTATTTTAGAGTTTGGTCGTTCAGTAGCAATAGCTATGGCTAGTGCGCCACTCCCTGTTCCTAAGTCAGCAACTCTCCATTTTTCATCTAAAGGAATCATAGTTAGTGCCTGCTCAACAAGAAGCTCACTCTCTGGACGAGGGATTAAGGTTGCTGGTGTAACTTTTAATTCTAATGACCAAAACTCCTGCACTCCCACTATATAAGCGACTGGTTTTCCATCTGCACGCAGTTTAATTAAGGAGTTAAATTTTATATTTTCCTCTTTAGATAGAGTGTATTCAGGCCAAGTGTGAAGCCAGGTTATATCCCTTTTTATGGCTGTAGCAAGTAGCAACTCTCTATCTAGCCTGCTCACACTATTGTCTCCAAGCTGGAGAATATATTTAATTGAGTGGGCCACCTGCAAGTGCCGCAAGTTGGTCTGCTTGATGTTCATTAATTAGAGGTTCAATAATGTGATCAATGCTTCCCATCATTATTTCATCAAGTTTGTAAAGAGTTAGATTTATGCGGTGGTCAGTTACTCGTCCCTGTGGATAGTTGTAGGTTCTAATGCGTTCAGAGCGATCACCACTTCCCACTAAGCTGCGTCTATTTTCTGCGATCTCTGCATTCTGTTTATCTCGTTCTGCAGTTAAGAGCCTTGAAGATAGTATCGACATAGCACGAGCTTTATTCTTATGTTGTGAGCGTTCATCTTGACACTCTACAACCACCCCCGTTGGGAGGTGAGTGATACGAATTGCTGAATCAGTTTTATTTACATGTTGCCCACCAGCACCTGATGCACGAAATGTATCTATCTTAAGGTCGCCAGAGTTGATCTCCACCTCATCAACTTCGCTAGCTTCTGGCAAAATAGCAATAGTTGCTGCAGAGGTGTGAACTCTACCCTGTGACTCAGTCTCAGGAACACGCTGCACGCGATGAGCTCCAGATTCAAACTTTAAGCGTGAGAATGCACCCTTGCCAATAATGCGAGCAATGATCTCTCTATATCCCCCATGCTCCCCATCATTTTTACTCATTATCTCAAGTTGCCAATTCCTGTTTTCAGCATAACGAGAGTACATACGGAATAGGTCGCCAGCAAAGATTGCTGCTTCATCACCGCCAGTTCCAGCGCGTACCTCTAAGAATATATTGCTATCATCTTTAGGGTCTGTAGGGAGTAGAAGTTTTTGGAGTTCAAGTTCTAACTCCTCTTTGCGTGCATTAGAAATAGATAACTCATCCTCACCCATCGCTTTCATTTCAGGATCGCTTTCTGCACGCATCTCAAGCGCTACTTCTATGTCACCCTCTACACTTTGATACTGTTCATAGCAGAAAACAACAGGAGTTATTTGAGAGTGTTCTTGAGATAGTGATCTAAAAAGATTGTTGTTATTAATGGTCTCTGGATCTGATAGCAGAGCGTTAAGCTCTTCAAGGCGTGAGCTTAGATTTTCCAGCTTATGAATAATTGAATCTTTCAAAGCTTAAAAAGAGTGCGAGTTGCATCTAAAAGCACCGCCCTCTCCTTGTTACCAGCAGAGCGCAGTTGGCTGCAAGGTTCATGGATAAGCTTGTTCGTAAGCTGGTGTGCTAGTACATCCAAAATATGAGCTGGATCCTCTCCAGCAGTTAGCATCCGTTTCGATTTTTGAAGCATCTCTGCTTGAGTTCTCTCTGCGTTAGCTCTAAAGGCACGAATGGTTGAGACGGAATCTTGTGCATTGACCCACTCCATAAAATGAATTACTTGGCTGTCGATAATCTCTTCAGCCTGCTTTGCAGCATCTTGGCGAGATTTCATCCCTTCATCAATGACCTCTTGTAGATCATCAACAGTATATAGATAGACATCATCTAGGTCATCCACCTCTGGCTCTATATCTCTTGGTACTGCAATATCTACCATAAACATTGGTTTATGTTTGCGAACTTTTAATGCGCTCTCAACAGCTCCTTTTCCTAAGATAGGTATAGGGCTGGCAGTAGAAGATATTATTATGTCAGCCTCTGCAAGGTGATCGCTGATTTCAGTTAACGCAATTGCATACCCACCAAACTCCTCGGTAAGTTTATGTGCCTTCTCTATGGTACGGTTGGCGACTATCATCCTTCCAATCCCTTGCTCATGAAGGTGGCGAGCGGTTAGTTCAACAGTCTCTCCTGCCCCTATCAGCATAACGGTTGAACTGCTTAGTTCACCAAAGAATTGTTTAGCAAGTGATACCGCAGAGAACGCAACTGAGACAGGGCTGCTACCGATGGCGGTATCTGTGCGTACCTGTTTAGCAGATTTAAATGTATGTTGGAAAAGCCTGTTGAGTATTTTTCCAGTAGTTCCCGCCTCATTAGCTGCACTGAATGCAACTTTCATCTGCCCAAGTATTTGTGGTTCACCTAAGACTAGAGAATCTAGCCCGCTAGCAACCCGCAACATATGGCGCACTGCATTTTGATTAGGGTGGGTGTAACTATATGGCTTAACTTTGCTGCTTGGTAGCTTGTGGTACTCACTTATCCACTCTACAATCCCATTCTCGTTAAACTCGTGCATTCCACAGTAGACCTCTGTACGGTTACAGGTGGAGAGAATAGCTGCTTCATGAATTCCGCTACTAGAAGTAAGATCTTTTAGGGCGAGCGGAATTCTCTCTGGAGCAAAAGATACTTTTTCTCTAATATCTACCGGAGCAGTTTTATGGTTAATGCCGAATGCAACTAAAGTCATCTTTTAAATTTATCGTTTTTTGGTTCTATTTCTAATTAATTAACTTATTTAATCGCTCATTTTGCGCTGTTAGCCTGTAAAATACAACAGTTACTTAATATAATGCTGTTTTTCGTGTTATTCTGGAAGTCAAATGGATAAGGTATATAAAATGTTAAAGATGATTATATTTGGAGTTATAGCTCTATTAGCTGGGTGTACTACTACTGGTAGCACGCTGGCTGATTCAATAGGTAGTAAAAGTTTTGAAGCTAAAGCAGCTACAACTGCTGCGCATAAGTATGATGATAATTTGATCTTTAATATTTTAAGCGCAGAGATGGCGGCACAACAGGGTGATCATCAAAGTGCGTATGAGTACTATAAGTTAGCAGTTGAACAGGATGGTAGTGTAGAGATTGCAGAGAGAGGTGCTCGTCTCTCTATTCATAGTCAAAATATAGGTAAGACAATTACAGCAACCAGAGAGTGGGTTAAACGCGCACCAGAAAGCGTGGATGCGAACAGAGTATTGGCTGCGCTTTTACTAAGATCAGGAGATATAGACTCCTCCACTGAACAGTTCAAAAAGCTAATTGAAATGGAGGGGCGCTCGTTAGGAGTCTTCCAGTTAGTTGCTGAGCAGCTGCGTAAAGATCCAGATGGTAAAGCTGCGGAGAAGCTTTTAATAAAAATTGTAGATAGCTATGCTGATATTCCAGAAGCGTGGTTCGTGCAGGCGTGGTACTACTCTAAGAAGCGTAAGTTAGAGAAGGCTTTGATTTCGATAGATCAAGGGATGAAGTTGCGAGGTGGTTGGGGGAAAGCTATTGTGTTGCGGGTAGCGCTACTAGAGTCCTTAGGCAAAAAAGATGAGGTTTTAACTTTTTTAGAGAGTCAGGTAGAAGAGTATCCACAAGATGCAGACCTGTTTATGCGCTATGGTCAAGCTTTACTTACGCAGGAGAGAGAGGCTGAAGCCGTAATTCAATTTGAGAGTGCTTTAGAGCTTAATCCAAACAGTAAAAAGATACTGAATGCACTTATGTTGGTTCATCTAAGTAAAAAACAGTACAAACATGCCCGCCCATATTTGGATCAGTTGCTAGAGATGGATGGGGAAAAAGATAGAGCCAATTACTATCTTGGTGAACTAGAAGAGGGGATTGGTGATATTGATAAAGCTCTCTATCACTATGCATCAGTTGGTGAAGGAGTGGTCTATTTTAACGCTAGAGTACGGATGGCAGCTTTAGTTTCAGCAGATGATCTTGCTAGAGGCTTATCTATTCTGCGTGGCTTAACTCCGCATAATGTACATAAGCGTACACAGTTATTGTTACTTGAGGGCGGTATGCTTGAGGAGGTAAAGAGATATGCTGATGCAATTGAAGTTTATGATCGTGCACTGAAGCTCACTCCTGGAAATGAAGATATACTCTACACTAGAGCTATGGCTGGCGACCTCGCAGGTAAATTAGATATTTTAGAGAGAGACCTACATGCTATTCTGGAAAAAAATCCTGCTCACTACCACGCACTTAATGCTTTGGGTTATACCCTTACCTTGCGTACAGAGCGTTTTACAGAGGCAGAAGGGTATCTTGCAAAAGCACTTAAACTGCGTCCAACAGATTTCTATGTGTTAGACAGTATGGGGTGGGTTCAATATAAGATGGGAAATATTGATCTATCTTTAGATTATCTATCGCGCGCTCTAGTAGCAAAAAAAGATGTAGAGGTGGCTGCTCATCTTGGGGAGGTGCGCTGGGTAAGTGGAGATAAGAAAGGAGCAAGAGAGATCTGGGAAGTTGCAAAAAAACTTGATCCAAGCAATCCAGTGTTAGTTGAAATTTTAAAACAATTTAATATTGGTTCAGTTGACGAGTAATATTGTAGAGCGATGTATAAAATTATATATGTGCTATCTATATATGTAGCTGCTCTATCTTCACTGCTTCTAACTGGATGCACAGCTCTGCCACCCCACTCTTTAGAATATAATACTAAGTTAGTGAGTTGGGAAGAGAGGAGAGAGAAGTTGAGTATGGTTCAACAGTGGAGTGTTGAAGGTAGAGCGGCATTTCAGATAAAAGTTAAAGAGTTTGGGTCTGCTGAGAGTGGAAGAGAGACGCGTGGTGGGCAGAGCGGATTCCGCTGGAGTCAACTAATCTCTGCCGGCGAGAAGAGGCAGAAATTTAATTTAACTGGTCTATTAGGTGCGGGAGCACTTCAGTTGGAGAGCACTCCTACCGAAGCGATACTCATAGATAGCGATGGTAATGCTCATCTTGGAGAAGATCCAGAACAGCTGCTGTATGAGGTAAGTGGTTGGCGCTTTCCACTTAGTGAAGCGGTGGAGTGGGTTAAAGGGATACCTGCAACAGGTGTTGCTGTAGAGTCACTTAAGTTAGATTCACAAAATAGAGTTAAAGAGCTTGCTCAATCTGGTTGGGTCTTAAATATAAAGCGCTATCAAACTGTAAATGGAGTTGATCTTCCTGCGCTACTTACTATAAAACGCAAAGATGTAAAGGTTACATTGCGCATTAGTAGATGGCTTATATGAGTATGAGCCAATCTAAAGTTGAGCAGAGTTGTACTTGGCCTGCCCCAGCAAAACTTAATCTGTTTCTTCATATAACCGGTCAGCGTTCAGATGGAATGCATGAGCTCCAGACTGTGTTTCAATTTATAGACCTTTTAGATTGGATAAATATTAAAGTACTAAATAGCGGAGCTATTGAGCGTCCAGTCGGTATGGCTGGGGTTGCAGTAGAAGATGATCTGGTAGTGAGAGCAGCAAAAAAGCTAAAGCAAAAGAGTGGTACAAAACTTGGCGCAGAGATAGAGGTTATCAAAAATATTCCTGCAGGAGGAGGTCTTGGAGGGGGGAGTTCAGATGCTGCAACTACTCTAGTTGCACTCAATCAACTCTGGGATATAGGAATGAGTACCGAGGAGTTGGCAGAACTTGGGCTTTCGCTCGGCGCAGATGTGCCAGTTTTTATTAGAGGTAGGGCAGCATGGGCAGAGGGTGTTGGTGAAATTTTATATAGAGTAGAGCCGGAAAGAAGAGACTATTTGGTGGTCTCACCCAATACATCCATATCCACTGCAAAAGTTTTTCAATCTAAAGAATTGACACGCAACACTAGAAAGGTGAAAATAGCTGGCTCTTTAACGAGTTCTCAGGTTAATAGCTTGGTAACTACTGGAGTGAATGATTGTGAAGCAGTTGTAATTGCGCACTATCCAGAAGTTAAAGACGCGCTCTCGTGGCTTTCTCAGTACGGTGAGGCGAGGATGACAGGAACAGGAAGTTCCATCTTTGTGGCTCTAAAGAGCAGAGATGAAGCTCAAAAACTCTGTCAGAAATTGCCTAAACAGTGGAGAGGGTTTGCGCTAAAGGGGATGAATGTATCGCCTTTAATGAGTGTAGTTAAAGATAATTCGGGTATCGTCTAACGGCAGGACAACAGGTTTTGATCCTGTGAATCGTGGTTCGAATCCATGTACCCGAACCAAATTAAGTTGTAAAAAAGTTTTAGTAGTAAGAGAGAAATGTTACAAAAGCTACGGTTTATAGGAACGCGAAACAGAGTGGAGCGGTAATCCATCTACCCGAACCAAATAAAATAGAGATGTGGTTTAAGTAATCCTTGGCTTGGTATGTACCAAAGTCAAATTGTTTTCATAAATTAGGAATAGTCGTGAGCCAAGATCAGATAGATCAAGTTATGCTCTTTGCTGGGAACTCAAATAGAGAGTTGGCCAGTAATGTTGCTCGTCATCTCAATCTGAAATTGGGGAGAGCATCTATCGAGCGTTTCAGTGATGGAGAGGTTGCAGCTGAGATTGAAGAGAATGTGCGTGGACGAGAAGTGTTTATTCTACAATCCACCTGTGCTCCAACAAACGACAACCTAATGGAGTTATTAGTGATGATAGATGCATTGCACCGTGCAGCTGCAGCAAAAATCACCGCAGTAATTCCATACTTTGGGTATGCACGGCAAGATCGTCGTCCACGCTCAGCACGAGTGCCAATTACTGCACGCTTAGTTGCAGAGATGATAAGTCGCTCTGGAGCTGGTCATGTTTTGACTATTGATCTGCATGCGGATCAGATACAGGGTTTTTTTGATGTGCCAGTAGATAATATCTACGCATCACCTCTATTGATGGGAGATATATGGAGGCGAGAGTTTAAGGATCTAATAGTTGTCTCCCCAGATGTTGGAGGCGTAGTGCGTGCTCGTGCTATCGCTAAATTGCTAGGCGGACTTGATCTGGCAATTATTGATAAGCGTAGGCCCGCAGCAAATGTGGCGCAGGTGATGAATATAATTGGAGATGTAGAGGGTAAGTCTTGTGTATTAGTAGATGACCTAGTAGATACAGCAGGAACTCTATGTAAAGCGGCAAAGGCATTAAAAGAGCGTGGAGCAGTAAAAGTTAATGCTTACTCAACTCATGCGGTACTGTCTGGGCCAGCTATTGCTAATATATGTGACTCTGAGTTAGATGAGTTGGTAGTGACAGATACGATACCGTTAAGTGAAGAGGCGGCAGCTTGTCCTCGAGTGCGTCAAATATCTGTAGCAGAGTTGTTGGCAGAGACAATGCGTAGAATGATAACAGGAGAGTCTGTTAGTTCACTCTATATGGAGTAGATTATTTGCTTATTTGCTGTTTATTTTGAAGTGAGTTTGAAGTGAGTTTGGGATTAGTTTTAAGTTTTAAGTTTTAGAGAGTTGGTTCTGGTTTTATATTTAATTGAGTTTGGAGAAGTAAAATGAGTGCAAGTTTTAATATGACAGCAACAGTGCGTAGTGATCATGGTAAGGCAGATGTCCGCCGTCTGCGCAGTACAGGACAAGTTCCTGGTGTAGTGTATGGTGATGATAAAGAGCCAGCATCGATCAAAATGGTACATGATGACCTAATGCATAATCTCGAGCAGGAGGCATTCTATAGCCATATCCTCTCTATTGATATTGATGGCAAAAAAGAGGATGTAGTTCTTAAAGATCTACAGCGTCATCCAGCTAGAGCAATAATTCTCCATGTGGATTTTCAGCGTGTTAGTACTACTAAAGAGATGAAAATGCATGTTCCCCTACATTTTATTAATGAAGAGGAGTCTGTTGGCATTAAAGAGGGTGGAGCTCTTAATCGTCTTATGGCTGAGATTGAGGTTAGTTGTCTTGCGTCAGTACTTCCAGAAAATATTGAGGTTGATATTTCAGCTCTTAATGTCGGAGATTCAATTCGTCTATCTGAGCTTACAATGCCTGAAGGGGTAACAATCACTGCGCTTAATCGCGGCGAAGAGTATGACCAATCTGTGGTCGCAGTTCATAAGACTCGTGTTGAGACTGAAGATGATGAAGCTACTGCTGCTTCTGATGATGCTGAAGGTGGTGATGCTAGTGAAGAGTCTAGCGAGGATTAAACTAGATACTATCTAAGTGGAAATATCACTAATTGTTGGGCTCGGTAATCCGGGTCCACAATATGAACCAACCCGGCATAACGCCGGTTTTTGGTTTTTAGACTATATTGTAGAGCGGTATGCTGCAAAATTTAGCATAGAGAGTAAGTTTCACGGACACCTCTCCTCCATTACTGTTGCAGGTAAAAAAGTGTGGTTGCTAAAACCAACCACCTTTATGAATAGAAGTGGACAAGCGGTTGCCGCAGTTGCTAGTTACTATAAGATAGCAGTAGATAATATACTCGTTGCTCATGATGAGCTAGATCTAGCTCCAGGTCAGTTGAAGTTAAAGCAGGGCGGTGGGCATGCAGGACATAATGGATTGCGAGATATTATCTCTCACCTAGGAAGTGATTTTTTGCGTTTGCGGATTGGAATAGATCGTCCTCAAATATCAGGTCGTCCAGTGGTTGACTATGTATTGGGGAATCCAAGCAAGGCTGCTCGTAAAGAGATTGATGAGGCTATAGATGATGCTGAGCGAGCTTTAGATATGCTTGCGGTAGGAGATTTACAGAAGGCAATGAATAGATTACACAGTAGAGGAAAAATATAAATTATGGGATTTAAATGTGGAATTGTAGGGTTACCGAATGTGGGTAAATCCACCCTCTTTAATGCGCTGACTAAATCTGGAATTGATGCAGAGAACTATCCGTTCTGTACTATTGATCCAAATGTTGGAATGGTAGCTATGCCAGATCAGAGGTTAGATGCGCTGGAGAAGATAGTTAATCCAGAAAAAGTAATTCCAACTACTATGGAGTTTGTAGATATTGCAGGGTTAGTTGCAGGAGCTTCCAAAGGGGAAGGGCTTGGTAATAAATTTTTAGCTAATATTCGTGAAACAGATGCTATAGGTCATGTAGTACGCTGCTTTGAGGATGAAAATGTAATCCATGTGGCAAATAAAATAGATCCAGCGGGAGATATTGAAGTTATTGATACCGAGCTAGCACTAGCAGATCTAGATAGTATAGAGAAAGCAATCCTCAAAGTAGATAAGCTAACTCGCTCAGGAGATAAAGAGGCGATAGCTACCAAAGAGTTCTTTGAGAAGGTTCGTGATCATCTAGATGAAGGGAAGCCAGTACGCTCAATGGGATTGAATGAGGACGAGCTAGCAGAGATCTATGAGCTTCACCTCCTAACTGTTAAGCCAACAATGTATATAGCCAATGTTGCCGAGGATGGATTTGAGAATAATCCACTTTTAGATAAGGTAGCAGAGATCGCCAAACAAGAGGGGGCGGAAGTAGTCGCTGTTTGTGCGGCAATAGAGGCTGAGCTTTCAGAGTTAGATGATGAAGAGTGTAAAGAGTTTTTGACTGAAATGGGGTTAAACGAACCAGGTCTTAATCGTGTTATTCGTGCGGGATACAGTCTACTAGGTCTTGCAACATATTTCACTGCGGGGGTAAAAGAGGTCAGAGCTTGGACATTTGAAGGTGGATCAACTGCACCACAAGCGGCAGGAAAGATTCATACCGATTTTGAAAAAGGTTTTATTCGTGCTGAAGTTACTGCCTATGAAGATTTTATAGAGCACAACGGTGAGCAAGGCGCAAAGGAGGCTGGTAAGCTCCGTCTAGAAGGGAAAGAGTATATAGTAAAAGATGGAGATATAGTGCATTTTCGCTTTAATGTTTAGAGTAAGTAGTGTACAATACGCCCCACATTTTACAATGGCCATGTAGCTCAGCTGGTTAGAGCGCAGCACTCATAATGCTGAGGTCGGTAGTTCAAGTCTACCCATGGCTACCAAATATATGAAAAAATTGCTGAGGTCGGTAGTGGACGGCAAAGCCGTCTCAGCAAGCTGGTCAAGTCTACCCATGGCTACCAAATATATAAGAGAAAGAGAATTAAACGGCTACCCTTAGGGTGGCCGTTTTACTTTGCGTGAGTTTTGCACTTCAAGGTTGAATCCAAGAGTAATTAAAAATGTTTAATAAATATGCTAAAATCCACTGTTAATATGAAAATAACTAAATACATTATTCCTGTTGCAGGTATGGGGACTCGCTTTCTTCCTGCTACCAAAGCTATTCCTAAAGAGATGTTGCCTGTTGTCGATAAGCCGCTCATTCAGTATGTGGTTGATGAGGCAGCAGCAGCTGGTGCAGAGGAGATTATTCTAGTAACTCATCCAGATAAGCATCCTCTTAAAGCTCACTTTAGTAAAAATGAGAAATTGGAAGAGGCATTAGAGAAGAGTGGAAAAGATGCTCTTCTGCAAAAGGTCTACTCAATTCTTCCTGCGGGAGTTACCGTAACTACGGTTGAGCAGATGGAACCGCTGGGGCTTGGACATGCAGTGCTCTGCGCTCGAGAGATAGTCGGAGATGAGCCATTTGGGGTGATTTTACCAGACGTGTTAATTTATGATGATAAGCAGGGTTGTATGGAGCAGATGGTTCAAGAGTTTGAGCAGCAAGGAGAGTCAATTATTGGCGTTGAAGAGGTTCCATTGGAGGATGTAGATAAGTACGGTATTGTCTCTCTTGCTAATAGCGAAAATGTAGGTAGTAAAAATCGTAAACAGCGTATGAGCGGAGTGGTAGAGAAGCCAGCTCCAGAGAGTGCTCCATCACGGCTCTCAGTTGTGGGGCGTTACATTTTAACTCCTAGAGTTATGGAGATATTGGAGAACACCAAGATAGGGGCAGGTGGAGAGATTCAACTCACCGATGCGATTGCGACTCTTATAGGTGAGGAGCCAGTCTTTGCTTATACTTTCAAGGGAGAGAGTTATGACTGTGGGTGTAAATATGGTTATTTAAGAGCCAACATCGAATATGGTCTGCGTGACCTAGAGGTGAGTGAGCAGCTGCAGAGGTTGATTAACCTCCATGCAAACTGAATAGTTACAATAATATTATATAATGAGATATCTTTACTCATTTACTATGGTATGATTCATGGCGGTTATCGTTACTATTATCGTTGCTATTAACAACTAAAAATATTTAAGTGAGGAGTTTTAATGTCTAAATCAGAGCTGTCAGATCGTGCTCAGTTAAAAGGGGCTGGGCTAAAAATCACTCTGCCTCGTATGAAAATTCTCTCTTTGCTCGAGAACAGCAAAGTAGCACATGTTAGCGCGGAAGATGTCTACCGTAAGCTTATTGATGATCAAGATGATATTGGTCTCGCTACAGTGTATAGAGTTTTGACCCAATTTGAGATAGCTGGTTTAGTTGAGCGTCACAATTTTGATACAGGACACTCTGTGTTTGAGCTTAATAAAGGCGATCACCACGACCACCTTCTCTGTACTAAGTGTGGGAAGGTGCAAGAGTTTATCAATGCTGAGATTGAAAAAAATCAAGAAAAAGTTGCTAAAAAATATGGTTTTGAAATTACGGATCACACTTTGGTTATCTACGGTAAATGCGATAGTTGTAAATAACTCTCTTAGGTAGGTAAGCCTTAGAGCTTAATGTTTAGGATTGAATAGATGGTGGTTTAACGGTTGCGTAGCTCGATAACACTTCTGTAGATTCTACTAAGCTTGTAGTCATTAAATGGGCCGTAACTAACTCCCAGCAGATTATACTCATCTGCATCTAGAGTCTGTCGCGCAGGCTGCTTGCTACGCAGTAGTAAAGCCACCTCCACACTCTGTACTCTATCCCAACTGCTTATCTGATCTGCAGTTAAGTATCTATCTATAGATCCATCTTCATCTAAGTCTATACCAAAATTTATCTGAAGACCGTAAGCGTGGCTACTTAAGGTTTGAGGCGAAGCGTTGCTACCATCGCAACGAAAATTAGTCCCACTAATTTCATACTTAGTTGTTGAGCTAGAGCTCCCAGTGCAATCTTTTCCTCCTTCATAGCTTATGGTTAGGCTACTATTTTCACCGCTATTACTTGCGTAGATTGGAGATTCAATAGGGTCTTGAGTCGTGTATCCAACCTTTTTAAGTTCACTGCGTATGAATTGCATTGCATGGCGACCGCGCTCATGGAGCTCCTGTGACTGCTCCGCATAACGAAAACTCTCTCTGCTCTCAATAAATAGTTTTGAGGTTGCGAGAAGAATAGTGGCTCCTAAGGTGAGTGATACTAAGAGCTCAACTAAAGTAAATCCAGTTTGCTGTTTATGAGATCTCTGGTGACTGCTCATAATGGAGGAATAAATAGAAGAGAGTAATATGGGGAGCTATCACCATCAACCCACTGAATAGTGATCTGATACTGCTCGCTGCTAACCGCAGTTATAGTTCCAGAGCCAGATGGAAGTAGTAGGCGGTTTGCTTCATTCCACTCTCTGAAATCAAAACGAGCAAGATCTGTTGGAGAGCAGTGTGAGGTTCTACAATTAGTGCCAGAGGGTTCTCCAGAGAGAGAAAGATAAGTGCCAGTCGTTACCGCAACTGGATTTGCTCTCACCCTCTCTATCATCGACTCTGCCTGTAGAGTTGCCAAATCGTTCATAATAGAGCCGTGAGTGGCGCTAAGTGAGAGGTTATATAGCTGCGCCAACCCAAGAAGTGCAGTAGTTAGTAAGAATAGTGAGATCATAGTCTCAATCAGAGTGTAGCCAATGATGGAGTGGGAGGTCTTATATCTATAATTAATCATCATATAATTCTAAAATATTAGGATAGAAAGTGAAAGTAGTTACGATAGATATTTAGAATTGATATTTGAGCAGAGTCTATATTTAGATGATATAGTAGAGAGCTATGAATGAATCACTTCAAGGTTTTATTAAAACCCTGCTCGGCAGCCTACGAGATCTTACACCCATTGTGTTGGTTATTGGATTTTTTCAGTTAGCAGTAATTCAGCAGCCAATAGATAATATAGCGGAGATTGGAGCAGGACTGTTTTTGGTAGTTCTTGGGCTTACATTTTTCATATACGGTCTAGAGATGGGGCTCTTTCCTGTTGGAGAGGGGATGGCTGATGCGCTTGCGAAAAAAGGCAGTCTGCCTTGGTTAACCATCTTTGCGTTTCTATTGGGGTTTGGTACTACAGTAGCAGAACCAGCGTTGATTCTGGTCGCAAGTAAAGCCGCAGAGATCGCTGCAGCTGGAGGAGTTATTGAGAATAGTGCAGAAGCAATAAGTTCTTATGCAGATAATTTGCGTTATACAGTAGCATTTTCGGTTGGCTTTGCAATTATGGTTGGAGTCTTTAGAATTCTTAAAGGATGGCCAATTCAGTACTTAATGATTGGCGGCTATCTAGGGGTAGTGGTAATGACTATATTTGCCCCTAAAGAGATTATAGGTCTTGCTTATGATGCTGGTGGGGTGACAACCTCAACAGTAACCGTACCATTGGTTACTGCGTTGGGGGTTGGGCTGGCTAGTACTATTCGTGGGAGAAACCCTATGACAGATGGGTTTGGACTCATCGCTTTCGCCTCACTCACTCCAATGATATTTGTTATGGGTTATGGAATGTTGATCTAAGATGGAACAATATCAATGAACTTTTTAACTGAATTCTATCAATCGCTGATCTCAACTGCAGGGGATATGGCCCCCATTGTGGTAATTATCTTCGGCTTTCAGTTTTTCGTTATCCGGCGGCGGATGCCTAATCTTCACCATGTTTTGATCGGATTCTTCTATGTGCTACTTGGGCTATCCCTCTTCTTAATGGGGCTAGAGCAAGCTATCTTTCCGCTGGGAGAGCAGATGGCAACCCAACTATCTGATCCAGAATTTATTGCAGGTGATAAAGATATATCTCAATTGGTGTGGCAAGACTACTACTGGGTCTACCTTTTTGCTGCATTAATAGGGTTTTCCACCACCATTGCAGAACCATCACTACTCGCAGTTGCACTCAAGGCAGAAGATGTCTCTGGTGGAACTGTTTCGGCAAATGGATTAAGAGTTGCAGTTGCGCTTGGAGTTGCAGTTGGAATAGCGCTCGGAACCCTGAGGATTGTGATCGGAACTCCACTCTACTACTTTATTATTAGCGGTTATGTAGTGGTTATGATTCAGACCTACTTTGCCCCGAAATTTATAACTGCGTTAGCGTATGATTCTGGTGGTGTTACCACCTCAACTGTCACAGTGCCCTTAGTTGCAGCATTAGGTTTAGGGCTTGCAAGCTCTGTTCCTGGACGAAGTGTGTTGTTGGATGGTTTCGGGTTGATTGCCTTTGCAAGCCTCTTTCCAATTATTGCTGTAATGGGATATGTTCAGCTCTCAGAATTTTTGGCGAAACGAGATGAAAAAGGTATGGAAAATTGATGGTAGAATTTTGATTAAACTTTTATGAAGAAAGGAGAAAAGATATGCATTTTAAACTGTTAATAGCGTTGATTGAGGAGGATAAAACTGATGAAGTGTTGCATGCGGCAAGAAAAGCTGGCGCGACTGGAGCAACAGTTATCAACCATGCTAGAGGAGAGGGCCTTAATGTACCGAAATCATTTTTCGGATTGAGTCTAGAGATGCATCGCGACTTGGTTATGTTCATAGTGGAGGAGCATATAAGTAGAGAGATTTTGGAGACTATAGGCGAGGCTGGTAATTTTGATCAGCCTGGTACAGGTATGGTGTTCCAGATAGATGTAGAAGATGTGGTAGGGATTGGAGTTCAAATTAAGAGTTTAGCCGATGTTGTAGAGGAGAAGATATAATGGATAAAGAGAGAGTGATAGATAAAGAAGTTATTAGAGTTAAAGATGTAATGAAAACACACTTTGATCTAGTGGATGGTTTGGCAACAATCTCAGAAGCACTAGCGGAGATGGATCATGAAAGTAATAAATCGTTAGTTGTAAATAAACGGCATGATGATGATGAATTTGGAATGTTACTGATTTCAGATATTGCTCGCAAAGTGTTAGCGAAAAACCGTTCACCGCAGCGAGTGAATGTGTATGAAGTAATGTCTAAACCAGTAATTACCGTAGATCCAGATATGAACATTCGCTACTGTGCTCAACTATTTGAGCGCTTCCACCTCTCCCGTGCTCCCGTAGTTGAGAACAAGAGAGTTATCGGCATAATTAGCTTTACCGATATGGTTCTCAAAGGGATGTGTCAGAGTGATGGTAAATAGTTGAATGGTGGTAAGCCGTGCTATAGAGAGGATTGATGATAGGGGATGGATCCAAGCCGTAGAGCGGCTCCCATCCCCTAACTTTGATCAACGCCCAGTTGGTACAGATATTGAGTTGGTGGTGATCCATGGAATTAGCCTGCCGCAAGGAGAGTTTGGAACCAAATATATAGATAAACTCTTCACCAATCAGCTCTCAGCAGAAGATGCTGCGACTCTAGATATTCCGCCAGAGTTAAAAGTATCTACCCATCTGCTCATTCGTAGAACTGGAAAAATAACCCAATTTGTACCACTCTCTGCTAGAGCTTGGCATGCTGGAGTCTCTCAGTTTAGAGGTCGAGATCGTTGCAATGATTTCTCCATCGGAATAGAGCTAGAGGGGGCAGATGATATTCCGTACAGCCCTGTACAGTACGAGGCACTGCTATTGCTGCTTAAAAAGTTAATGAAAACTTATCCAAAGATAGATGCAGAAAGTATTGTAGGGCACTCCGATATTGCGCCAGAGCGTAAAACCGATCCAGGTCCAGCGTTTGAGTGGAGCAAAATTAGAGAAGAGTTATGAGCAGTACCACCACAATAGTAGACCTAATGCGTCATGGAGAACCAGTTGGAGGCAGCTGTTATCGTGGCAAGATAGATGATCCGCTCAGTAAGAAGGGATGGAAGCAGATGCGCAGCGCAGTAGGCAACTATACGCAGTGGGATATAGTTATAACTTCGACGCTTAGCAGATGTGCAGAATTTGCAACCGAAGTTGCAGAGAGAGTTCAAATTCCCGTAATAAAATCTAATAATTTTATGGAGATAGGTTTTGGAGAGTGGGAGGGGAAAACTGCAGCAGAGATTATGCAAAAAGATGAACAGCTCCTCTACCGTTTCTGGAGCGATCCACTCCATAACACTCCACCACAAGCAGAACAGCTAACCAAATTTAGAGAGAGAGTAGTGGGTGAGTGGGACAGTATTATCAGCAAACATCAAGGTAAAAAGATACTGCTGGTAGCGCACGCAGGAGTGTTGCGTATGCTTATTAGTCAGGTACTAGCTATGCCTATAGATAAAATGTTTAGAATCAAAGTTCCAAATGCAGGAGTCAGCAGAATATCCATAGAGCACTTCGGAGTGGACGAGACTCTACCTCAACTAATATTTCATGCGGGCAAATTGGAATAGAGTTAACATACGGTAAAATTATATATCTGAAATTAGGAGCAATATAAAATGGGTTGGGCAGGAAAATTATTAGGCGGTGCATTTGGATTTATGTTGGGAGGTCCAATCGGTGCTCTGCTGGGAGCATCATTTGGACACAATTTTGATAGAGGGGTAGAGAGAGTATCCGCCTCTCTTGGTAATAGTGGCGGCGGAAATGGATGGGGGCTTGGTGGGCAGCAGCGGATTCAGACCGCATTCTTTACTGCCACCTTCTCCGTTATGGGGCATGTCGCAAAGGCAGATGGAAAAGTTACTGCAGATGAGATTAAGATGGCGCACGCAGTTATGGACCATCTTCAGCTTGATGCCAAACTGCGTAAGGCGGCACAGAAACTCTTTAATGAGGGTAAAAAACCAGATTTCCCACTAGATGACCTGCTACAGCAGTTCAAAAAAGAGGCGAGTCGGCGCACTACCATTATTCAGATGTTTATGGAGATTCAGCTCCAAGCAGCTTACGCAGATGGAGTGCTCCATCCAGCTGAGAAGAGACTGCTCCTAAAGATTAGTGCAGCATTAGGTATTTCTCGCCCCAGTTATGATCAGCTAGAGTCTATGGTTAAGGCTGGAATTAGCGGAAGAAGTTCTACTCAGAAACCATCACTTGCAGCCGCTTATCAAACTTTAGGGATAAAATCTAACGCAACTGATCCAGAGGTGAAACGAGCATATCGTCGCCTTATGGGACAGCACCATCCAGACAAGTTAGTCTCTAAAGGGTTGCCAGAGGAGATGATGAAAATTGCGAGTGAGAAGACTCACCAGATAAAAATGGCGTATGACTCAATTAAAGAGCATAGGAGTAGTAAGTAAAATAGTATATTAAAGAGTGGATGGCAGCCCAAGTTTACTGTAAAGTTGACATATTTTTCACCTAGGAGACCCAATATTATGGCTATCAATAAAGACAACTTAATCGCACCCTCAATTCTCTCAGCTGACTTTGCACGGCTCGGAGAGGAGGTAGATAGAGTCCTCGCATCTGGCGCTGATGTAGTTCACTTCGATGTTATGGATAATCACTATGTGCCTAACTTAACCATTGGACCTCTAGTCTGTGATGCACTCCGCACCCACGGCGTGACTGCAGATATTGATGTCCATATGATGGTTAAACCAGTAGACCGCATTATTCCAGATTTTGCTAAAGCTGGCGCCACCTTCATCACCTTTCATCCAGAGGCTAGTGAGCATATTGATCGCTCCTTGGCGTTGATTAAAGAGGAGGGCTGTAAGTCTGGTTTAGTATTCAATCCAGCTACCCCATTAAGTCACCTTGATTTTGTGATGGATAAGGTGGATGTGATTCTGCTGATGTCAGTCAATCCAGGCTTTGGCGGACAGAGCTTTATTCCAGCAACTATGGACAAGCTCCGCGAAGCTCGTAGACGCATTGATGAGAGTGGTTACGATATCCTACTCGAAATTGATGGTGGAGTTAAAGTTAATAACATTCGTGAAATTCGTGAAGCTGGAGCAGATATGTTTGTAGCTGGATCTGCAATCTTTGGCGCAGCGCAAGAGTCAGATGCTGATACATATAATACAGTAATTGGCGAGATGCGTGCAGAGTTAGCGAAAGCAAGTAATGCTTAAAGTAAGTAAACCAAACTCTAGTAATGTAATAGAATGAAGCTCCCTAAAATAGTGCTGATCGATGTTGATGGAACTCTAGTCGATAGTGTTCCAGATCTCGCTTGGTGTGTAGATGAGATGATGAAAGAGATCGGCGAACAGCCGCATGGCGAAGAGCGAGTGCGGCAGTGGGTTGGAAATGGAGTTGAAAAGTTAGTAAAACGCTCACTTACCAACTCATTAGATGGTGAGCCAGCAGAGGATCTATTTAAAAAAGCGATGCCAATTTTTGCAGAACTCTATGCGGAGAATACAAGCAAACGCTCACTACTCTACCCTGGAGTTTTGGATGGGTTGGCATGGTTACGCACTCAACCAGTTAAGGTTGGCTGTGTCACCAATAAAGCTGAACGCTACACCTTACCAATTTTGCGCGACCTCGGGATTATAGACAACTTCGAGATTGTAGTGAGCGGCGATACGCTCAAAGTTAAAAAGCCAGATCCAGGACCACTCCTGCATGTCGCTAAATTCTTTGGCTTGAATAGAGTAGAGCCTACCGAAGCGCTGATGTTAGGGGACTCAATGAGTGATGTTAAAGCAGCAAGAGCAGCTAACTTCTCCATTATCTGTATGTCCTATGGATATAACCATGGTGAAGATATCCGCAACTCAAACCCTGATGCGGTGATCGACTCTATGGGCGAACTTCCAGAACTCTTCACTTAACCTGCGTAAATTGAGTATGCAAGTAGAGACCTTTCAAGAGCTAGCAGCAAAAGGTTACAAGCGTATTCCGTTAGTGAAAGAGATTCTAGCAGACCTCGATACCCCACTCTCGGCGTACCGAAAAGTTGCGGGAAAAGATAGTGACTACAGCTACCTCTTCGAATCTGTACAGGGCGGTGAAAAATGGGGGCGTTATTCAATCATCGGACTTCCGAGTAGGAAAGTTATAAAAATTCGTGAACACCAGATTACTATAGAAGTTGATGGTGACGAAGTTGAACATATTGAGAGCAGAGATCCTCTAGGGTGGGTTGAAAGCTATCGTAAAGAGTTTGGGGTCGCAGAGTGCGAGGGGTTGCCCCGTTTTACTGGAGGACTAGTCGGCTGTTTTGGTTATGATACAGTACGCCTTATTGAGAAACGACTCTCTTATGCTGAACTAAACTCAAACAAAACGGATCCACTTCAGAATCCAGATATTATCCTGATGGTCTCAGAAGAGGTCTTAATCTTCGACAACCTCAGCGGCAAACTCCACATTGTTATCCATGTGGATCCAGAGCAAGAGCACGCTTGGCATAATGGACAGCAGCGCCTTAACGAAATTAGTGAGCAGCTCAACCAGCCAATGCCACCACTTAGTGAAGCAGCAGTTCGCAGTATAAGTGAGGAAGACTTCATCTCTGGCTTCAATCAGCAACAATTTGAAGCAGCTGTGGAGAAGATAAAAGAGTATATAGTTGAAGGCGATGTAATGCAGGTAGTAATTTCGCAACGACTCTCTATCCCATTTCAAGCACCCCCGCTAAATCTATATCGAGCACTTCGCACCCTAAACCCATCACCATATATGTTCTACCTCAATCTGGGAGATTTTCAAGTGGTTGGTTCATCACCAGAAATTCTCACTAGAGTTGAAGATGGAGTGATAACCGTGCGTCCAATAGCAGGAACTAGACGCAGAGGTCACACCGAAGAGGAGGATATAGCACTCGAAAAAGAGCTCCTCTCAGATCCTAAAGAGTTAGCAGAGCACCTAATGTTGATCGATCTCGGCAGAAATGATATTGGACGAGTGGCAGAGACAGGCACAGTCGAGCTAACCGAAAAGATGCAGATAGAGCGCTACTCTCATGTAATGCATATAGTATCCAATGTTAGCGGCAAACTAAAGCAGGGGATGAGTTCAATGGATGCACTAAAAGCGACCTTTCCAGCTGGAACCGTAAGTGGAGCCCCAAAAATACGCGCAATGGAGATTATAGATGAGCTAGAGCCAGTAAAGCGCGGCATCTACGCAGGCGCTGTAGGTTATATCGGCTGGAATGGAAATATGGACACTGCCATCGCAATCCGCACCGCAGTAATAAAAGATGGTGAGCTCCACATCCAAGCAGGAGCAGGAGTAGTTCACGACTCAATTCCAAAGCTAGAGTGGAAAGAGACTATGAATAAAGGAAGGGCAGTATTTAAAGCAGTAGAGATGGCAGAAGCTGGTCTGTAGCACAAAAAACATAACTGAAAAAGGGTTGTTGTCATACTTACGCATATAGAGTATACTCCCAACTTATGAGTCAAACAGCGATCCAACTATACGACAACCTCCGTCATGCCGCAAATGATGATGATAAAAATCGTCTCATAGCAGAAGCCTTTGAAGAGCTTCAGAGCCGTTATCCAGACCTAGAGCATGTAGCAACCAAACAGAATCTAAGTGAAACAGAGTTAAGGCTCAGGAAAGATATTGAAGGAACCCGTCTAGAGATTAAGGAGGTCGAGGCCAATCTCCGAAAAGATATTGAAGGAACTCGCCTAGAGATTAAAGAGGTCGAGGCCAATCTCCGAAAAGATATTGAAGGAACTCGCCTAGAGATTAAGGAGGTCGAGGCCAATCTCCGGAAAGATATTGAAGTAACTCGTCTAGAGATTAAAGAGGTCGAGGCCAATCTCCGGAAAGATATTGAAGGAACTCGCCTAGAGATTAAAGAGGTCGAGGCCAATCTTCAGAAAGATATTAGAGCAGTCGAAAGTAGTTTAATA
>JABHVM010000015.1 GCA_018658305.1 Thiotrichales bacterium
AATGCCAGATCCAGATACTGCTATGTTGGATCCATTCTATGAAGAGGCTACTATCATCATCCGTTGTAATATTGTAGAGCCATCTACAATGGAGGGTTATGAGCGTGATCCTCGTTCTGTTGCCTACCGTGCAGAAGAGTATCTTAAATCTACAGGTATTGGAGATACGGCATACTTTGGTCCAGAACCAGAATTTTTCCTATTTGATGATGTGCGTTGGGGCTCAGATATGAGTGGTTCATTCTGCAAGGTGGATTCTGAAGAGGCGTCTTGGAATACTGAAAAAGTATACGAAGGTGGAAACATGGGACATCGTCCAGGAGTTAAAGGCGGCTACTTCCCAGTACCTCCTGTAGACTCTACTCAGGATATTCGTACAGCAATGTCATTGGTAATGGAGGATATGGGGCTAGTAATTGAGGCGCATCATCATGAGGTAGCAACGGCTAACCAGAATGAGATCGCAACAGCATTTAACTCACTAGTTAAAAAAGCAGACGAAGTACAGATCTTAAAATATGTGACTCATAATGTAGCACACGCCTATGGTAAGACAGCAACCTTTATGCCTAAGCCAATTGTTGGTGACAACGGTACAGGTATGCATGTACATCAGTCAATATCTAAAGATGGTACTAACATCTTCTCTGGTAATAAGTATGGTGGTCTTTCACAAGAGGCTCTCTACTATATTGGTGGAATTATCAAACATGCTCGTTCACTTAATGCATTTACTAATGCATCAACCAACTCATATAAGCGTCTAGTCCCTGGTTTTGAGGCTCCGGTTATGTTGGCATACTCTGCTCGTAACCGTTCTGCTTCTATCCGTATCCCATTTGTACCGGTACCAAAGGCAACTAGAGTAGAGATTAGATTCCCTGATCCAACTGCTAACCCATACCTAGCATTCGCAGCTATGTTGATGGCAGGCCTTGATGGAATTAAAAATAAGATTGATCCAGGTGAAGCTATGGATAAAGATCTCTATGACCTACCGGCAGAAGAGGCAGCAGAAATTCCAACAGTATGTCACTCATTTGAGCAAGCTCTAGAATCGTTAGCAGCTGATAATGACTACCTACTTCAGGGTGATGTATTTACAGCTGACTTTATTGATAGTTATATTGACTTGAAAATGGAAGAGGTTACGCGTCTTCGCATGACTACTCATCCAGTTGAGTTTGATATGTACTACAGCGTTTAAGTTGTAATTTAGTTTGGTCTGGTATAGAGTCTAATGCTTGACCGAATTAAAAAAATCCTCTCTGTGAAACATATTTCGCAGAGAGGATTTTTTTTACCACTACTCATACTGTTGGTGTTGAGTGGTTGTACGACTGACCAGACCGTAGTGCGGAAAATTAAATCAGATATAGTCAAGGCTTCGCCTCCTCCATCTATACCCACACCTGCACCTAAATCTTCGTCACAAAAAAATATCAAGCCAACCCAGCCACCAAAAGCGAGTAAGGCTAGCAAACCAAAAATAGTTAAAGCTAGGCTATACAGTGGCAAAATTCATAAAACATTTTCACAATCTGCCAGTAAAGCAGGGGTCTCCAAACGACATATTAAACAGCTAGAATCACTCTTTGCAGAGCAGATAAATTTTAGAAAAGATCTGCGCCGTGGAGATAAGTTTAAAGTTATAGTTAGAGGAGATAAGATCTTAGCAGCAGAACTTCTCAATAGAGGAGAGCCTGTTCAGATTATTCATCACACAAACCGAAAAGGGCTCTCTCGTTTTTACAATATAAAGGGTAAGCCCTTAGGGGCTGATTTTTTACGCACTCCACTTAAGAGTGCCAGAGTTAGCTCTCACTTTACTCTTAAACGCTACCATCCAGTGTTGAAAATATATCGTCCTCATAGAGGTACTGATTTTAAAGCTCGTACAGGAGTTAAAATATATGCTACTGCCAATGGGATAGTTGAAAAACGAGAGCGACAGAAGGGGTATGGAAATGTAATTTTTCTATCGCATGGAGGCGGATTATATACCACGGTCTATGCCCATCTATCTCGTTTTGAGCAAGGAATAAAAGTCGGCAAAAAAGTTAAACAGGGTGACCTACTAGGCTATGTTGGAAGCACAGGCTTAGTTACTGGGCCACATCTCCATTATGAATTTAGAGAGAAGGGTGAGTATAAAGATGCGATGAAAGTTGCCCTTCCACGCTCTCGTCGCCTCTCGACAGAAGAGCGGCGTTATTTCTATAAAATGACAGCTGGGGTGCGTAGAGCACTGCTTCAACTATGAGAAATGATACAACAACAATAGAAGAAATATCAGATAAGATTAAAGAGCTCTTAAAGTTTAGCCCCTATGTAGAGCAGAGTTTTCGACAAGATCCAGAACTGCTCCAGCGCTTACTTAAAGAGGGTCGTCTCTATTCAGAGAGCCCCGAGTTAAGTGATAAAACAGATTATCAAAATCGCCTGCAGCAGCGCCTGCACCAGGTTGTAAACAATACCCAACTTTCAAAAGAGCTTCGCCACTTTAGGCGCGAAGAGATGGTACGAATTGCATTGCGAGATCTTGCAGGATGGGCAGATTACCATACAACTGTACGAGATCTATCCGCTCTAGCAGATACAGTAGTTTCTCAAACATTAAATATTCTCTACAAATGGCACTGCCGAGATTTAGGAACACCTAAAGGTGAGCTCAGCGGCAAACCCCAGCAGTTGGTAGTGGTGGCTATGGGCAAGCTAGGAGCAGGTGAATTAAATTTCTCTTCAGATATTGATCTTATCTTCACCTATCCTGAAGATGGTGAAACTAGAGGAAAGCGTCCTTGGATTAGTAACCAAGAGTTCTTTCTGAAACTGGCGCAACAACTTATTAGAGCCATCAATAACAGACTAGCTGATGGGATTGTATTTAGAGTAGATATGCGTCTGCGCCCGTTTGGGGAGAGTGGTTTATTAGTATCCTCATTTGCAGCAATGGAAGATTACTACCAACTGCACGGTAGAAGTTGGGAGCGTTATGCGTGGATTAAGGGGAGAGTAATATCAGGTGATAGCAAAGATGGTGATGAGCTAATCAAGATGATGCGTCCCTTCATCTATCGTCGCTATATTGACTATAGTGCATTTGAGTCACTGCGCGAGATGAAACAGATGATCGCAGATCAAGTGAGCAGAAAAGGGATGGAGCAGAATATAAAGTTAGGCTCTGGAGGAATTAGAGAAATTGAATTTATAGGGCAAGCATTCCAATTAGTACGCGGTGGAGCTGAAGCAGAACTTCAGATGCGCCCAATTCTAAAAGTGCTACCACTACTCGCAAAACGCGGGGAAATTAGTGTGGCTGATGAGCAACTTCTACAAAAGGCATATCTCTTTCTGCGCAATACAGAGCATCGCCTGCAAGAGTACGATGATCGACAAACTCAAGAGCTTCCAACAGATGAGGAGCGACAAGCACTACTTGCGGAATCTATGGGTTTTGATTCGTGGTTAGAGTTTTATGCTCAACTCCAACTTCATCGTAAAGATGTAGAGCAGCAGTTTGCACAGCTATTTACTCTGCAAGGAGTTGATGCTGATAATAATGTAGAGTCAGCAGCCACTAAACTTTGGCAAGAAACTATTACTGAGATAGATATAGGACCAGCTCAGCTGAGCTGGATAGAGCTAAACTTCAACTCTTTGGATAAAGTTACTCTGATGTTACAGCAGTTAAGAGAGAGCTCTCCTATTCAGTCGATGAGTCGTGAGGGGCATGAACGGCTTAATAACCTAATACCTCTACTGCTAGAGGCAGCAGTAGAGCAAGGTCGCGGTAGTAATAACGAAAGCGAACAGATTTTAGAACAGGCTCTGGGGTTAGTTGAGGCTATAGGAAGGCGTTCAGTCTACTTCTCACTGCTAGCAGAAAATCGTGCAACCCTTAACCATCTCCTTAAACTACAACATAACAGTAGCTGGATTGCAGAAAAATTGGCACAGCGTCCAATGTTAATTGATGGGCTACTAGATCCTCGCACACTACTACTCCCAGAACAGCAAGATGCTTTGACCACCGAGTTAGAGTTGTTTGGAGAGAGAGTTGCTCAAGATGATCTTGAGCAGCAGATGGAAATTATGCGCCACTTCCAGAGCCGCCACCTGATTAAAGTTGCCGCGGTTGATGTAATGGATAGACTTCCTATTATGGAGGTAAGTGATGCGCTTAGTTGGCTGGCAGAAAGTGTGCTTAATTATAGCTTTAAACTATCATGGCGAGAGATGATAAAACGCCTGGGCAAACCCCGCAAACGCTCTGAGAACATTGTAGAGCCTGGATTTGTAGTATTAGGTTATGGGAAACTAGGGGGATTAGAGCTTGGCTATGGTTCAGACCTTGATCTAGTATTTCTCCATACAGGTTCAAATAATGAGCCATTTAGTAGAAAAAAGAGTCCAGTCACCCGAAGAGAGTTTTATGCTCGCTTGGTACAGAGAATGATTCACCTAATAACTACCAGAACTATGAGCGGTAGACTCTATGAGATAGATTCAAGATTACGCCCTAATGGTAACTCTGGAATGTTGGTAATGGATATGAGTGGTTTTCGCAGTTATCAACTAGAAGAGGCATGGACTTGGGAGCATCAGGCATTAGTAAGAGCACGAGTCGTAGCTGGAGGGAAAAATGCAGCGGCAGAGTTTGCAGCAATTCGTGCTGAAATACTCTCCCTTAAACGAGATCCACAAAAGTTGCTTGATGAAGTTGTTGCTATGCGGGAGAAGATGCGAGGTACACTAGATAACTCTAAAGCAGATAAGATCAACCTTAAACAGATGAAGGGTGGAATGGTTGATATTGAGTTTATGGTGCAATATCTGGTACTGCGTTGGGCTGCAGAGACTCCAGAACTGTTACAGTGGAGTGACAATATTCGGCTTCTTGAGCAGTTAGCACAAGCAGATATTATTAAGTCAACAGAGGCAGAGCTACTTATCAACTACTATCAGAGTTATCGTAGGAGAGCATACCACTTAACCCTCCAGAATAGTGCCGCAGTAGTCTCATCTGATGAATTCATTAATGAGCGCAGTAAAGTATTAGAGATATGGGATAGAGTGATGAGAATATGAACGAATACTTTATAGGTCTAATGTCAGGAACTAGCTTAGATGCAGTAGATGCAGTAGTTGTAGACTTTGCATCGTTCCCCCCCAAACTTTGCGCAACTGCAGAGATTGCAATATCGCCTCAACTAAGAGATAAAATTTTAGCATTAACCTCTAAGGGAGATAACGAGATAGAGAGATTGGGGCAGTTGGATTGTGAACTGGGAGAACTATTTGCCACAGCAGCAAACAGGGTGATGAAACTGGCAGAACTTAAGAGCAAAGATATTACCGCTATAGGAAGCCATGGACAGACTATTCGTCACCATCCAAAATTATTTTCTCTACAGATTGGCGACCCTAACCGTATTGCCGAGCAGACAGGAGTAACCACCGTCGCAGATTTTAGACGGCGCGATATAGCTGTTGGTGGAGAGGGTGCTCCTCTAGCACCAGCCTATCACCACTGGTTACTTGGTGGTGAACTTGGCGCAAAAAGCGGGGTGGTTGTCAATATCGGAGGAATGGCAAATATAACTCTACTGCCAACGCAGGGCGCAGAGATAGTTGGATTTGATACAGGGCCAGGAAATGTGTTGATGAATAGCTGGGCAGAGCAGAGCTTAGGAGAGCTAATGGATCGTGATGGAGCGCAAGCACGAAGTGGAGAGGTAGTTGAGCCTCTACTCTCACAGTTAAAGGAGGAGGAGTTTTTCTTAAAGCCACCACCTAAAAGTACAGGACGAGAAACCTTCAACAACAGATGGCTGCAACAGCAGTTAGTAAAGTACTCAACAGGTGATATTACTCTAAAAGACGAAGATATTGCAGCAACACTCTGTGAACTCACCGCTTCAACTATCGCCACCGCGATTCTAACGAGTGCCGAAAGTAATATAGCTAAATCCCTCTGGGTTTGTGGTGGTGGAGCCCACAACAGCTACCTCCTTGAACGCCTCTCCTTTCACCTGCCTGAGTGGAAAGTCAGCTCCAGTGAAACAGTAGGAATGGATCCAGATTGGGTAGAAGCAATCGCCTTTGCTTGGTTAGCTCGTCAGACTATATCGCGCCAATCTGGCAATCTCCCTAGTGTTACAGGTGCAACCAAAGCCACCATCTTAGGAGCAATATTTCCTAGCGTTGAAGGCACCCTTTAATAGTAGCGGTGTTTATCTCCATTAATTTAAAATAGTGATCATTCCCAGCAGGAATATTTGCACCAAAACTATCGAGTTTTGAAATATTCAACTCTCCTTTGAGTTGATCTTTAGCCTTATCTAACAGAAGCGCAAGATCTGTAGGCTTGATCTGCTGCTCAGTTAATAGACAATTAAAGTCTCCACTATCTAACTTAGCTCTACTCTCTAATAGAGACAGACCACCCATAGGGTGTAGAGGAGACCGCGCTACTGACCCATGCAGTTTAAGAGCATAAGACTGTTCAAAATATTGAAGAGTATCGTAATAACTCATTCCAATTCCACTCTGCATTCCACGATACCCATACTCTAATTGACGATCTAACCCAGCAAGTCTATATAGAAGTTGCTTCCTGTTTTTTTCATAAAGTGTAGTGCTGGCTGGATCTAAACGAATTAATAGTCTAGTTAACTCATCTGTTAGGATCAACATATTTCTGCTATCCAACCAGATAAATGGGTCACGCAATTTACTATCCCAGCGAGAAGGTAAAACTTTGAGCTCTACTTGATCTAAAAGAGTAAAAACCGTAGTATTAGAATTTAACTTAGAGAGTGGTTTCTCCATAAAATCTTCCAACTCTGGACCAATCCAAACAACCAGATCAGACTCTTTAATAGTGTTTTTCTGCAGAGAAGTTAACTTATAATTATAGGGAAGATCTTCACCCTGTATCAGCAGTTCAGGAGCACGACTGCCTATTAACAGATTACTAAGGATAGAGTGAATAGGCTTAATAGTAGTAACAACCTTAAGTGGTTGCTCTGCACCAAAACTAGGGGGTGAGATAGTAAAAAAGGTGAGAGCAATAATAGCTGTAAGCCCAACTCTTAACCAACTATAACTACGTTCCATACCATCAGACTGCCCATTTAACATAACTAAAATTTTCACTCTTAATATTGCCTCTCTAAGTCTCTATAACCATTGTGCTAGTAACTACAAGAATTATAGCACACTTGCAAAATATGCCATTTTCATCTACTGTTTGTGGGGATGGTGTTGCACGATAGTGTTATAGTTGAACTATGGAACAGTTAACCGACCTCAAAGCAATACTTCACTCCAAGCGAGCCAACATCTACTACCTGGAAAAATGTAGAGTGATGCAGAAGAGTGGACGAGTGCTTTATCTGGTGGCTGAACAGCAAGATGGACAAGCAGAGAAGCAGTACTGGAATATCCCTATCGCCAACACCACAGTTATCCTGCTCGGAACAGGAACCTCGATCACCCAAGCCGCTGTGCGTATGCTCGCATCTGCAGGAGTGTTAATAGGATTTAGTGGAAGTGGCGCAACCCCACTACTGGTGGCTACAGAGATTGAGTGGCTCACTCCGCAAAGCGAATATCGCCCCACCGAGTATATTCAAGGGTGGATGAGTTTCTGGTTTGATGCTGATAAACGACTTACCGTTGCCAAAGAGTTCCAGCAGAAACGCATTCAGTTTTTACAAAAAGTTTGGAGTAGTGATCGAGACCTCAAACAAGAGGGGTTTGATATTCAAGAGAGTGATATTGAGTCTGCCCTTAATAACTTTTCTAACCAAATTGAACTGTGTGAATCTGTTACTAAGCTGTTATTGGTAGAGGCACATCTGACCAAACGACTCTATAGGATTGCAGCCAGCCGTACCAAGCAACAAGATTTTACTCGCAACTATGAGAGTGTTGACGATGCCAATAGCTTCCTTAATCACGGCAACTATCTAGCCTACGGACTAGCTGCCACCACCCTCTGGGTGCTAGGAATTCCACACGGCTTTGCAGTGATGCACGGTAAGACTAGACGAGGAGCATTGGTATTTGATGTGGCAGACCTGATCAAGGACACACTCATTCTACCGTGGGCATTTATCTGTGCCAAAGAGCGAGCCACTGAGCAGGAGTTTCGTCAGCAGTGCTTGCAAAACTTTACCAAACATAAAGCTCTCGATTTTATGTTTAATACGGTTAAAGAGATTAGTTTGCGAGGTACAGAACAGTGATGGTAACCTTTGTTGCAGAGTGCGAGAAAAAATCACTCAACAGAACTCGTAGAGTGTTAGACGCATTTGCTAACCGTATAGGGAGCAGGAGTTGGCAGACCGTGATTACCAACGAGGGATTGCACGCAGTAAAAAAACT
>JABHVM010000084.1 GCA_018658305.1 Thiotrichales bacterium
CAACTAACCAACTAACTAACCATAGATAATAGATGATACAAGAGCAACCGACATTTTTTTCGCGCATTAAATCGATCTTCCTGCAACAAGAGATAGCTGAGCCTGCAAATAGATCTGAGCTTGTGAAACTGCTACGCAGTGCCCACTGGCGTCAAATTCTAGATGCTGATAGTTTAACTATGTTGGAGGGCACTATCCAATTTTCTGAGATGCATGCGAGAGATATTATGATTCCTCGTTCTAGAATGAAGGTAGTTGGACTTGAGGATTCGCCAGAAGAGTTTTTACCAGCAATCATTAAAACTGCTCACTCCCGTTTTCCAGTAATTGGAGCTAACAGGGATGAGGTGGTTGGAATTTTGTTAGCTAAGGATGTGCTTCATTGGCGCGAGGAAGAGAGTGATTTTAGTCTGCGTGAAAATCTTCGTCCAGCAATTTTTATTCCAGAGAGTAAAAGGTTAAATGTACTGTTAAAAGAGTTTCGCTCTAGTCGAAACCACATCGCTATTGTAGTTGATGAGTATGGTAGTGTCGCAGGCATGGTAACAATTGAAGATGTTCTTGAACAAATTGTTGGTGATATTGAGGATGAACATGATTTTGAAGATGGATTTATCCATAAGCACAGCTCCATTAGACATACAGTTAAAGCGATCACTCCTCTAGATGACTTTGATGAATACTTCTCTTCAAGGTTGGATGAAGATGGAGTAGAGACAGTTGGTGGATTGGTGACTCGTCATTTAGGGCATATGCCTCTGCGTGGAGAGACAGTTGAAATTGATAGTTTTCGTTTTAAGGTGCTGCGAGCGGATAATCGGCGTATTCATCTGTTGCAAGTTAATGTTTTTCCGCTGCATGATGATACACCACTGCTCAACTCTTCTTAATGCATTCTCTAACAGCAGGAGAGAGTGCAATCGCAAGATTAAGCGTTGTGAAAGTTGTAGTCTCACTTTTAGCTGGCGCAGTTTTTCCATTGGCGTTTGCCCCTTTTGAGTGGTTCTGGATAGTTCCAATCTCTCTGGCACTCCTGTATTGGGTAGTGCAACAAGCCGTTAATTATAAGGTTGCATTTCGTGGTGGATTTATATTTGGGTTGGGACAATTTGGGGTTGGGGTAAGTTGGGTCCAGATTAGTATTGCCAAATTTGGCGGAGTAAATCTACCGCTCTCTATACTCTTAACTATCCTTTTCGTTGCATTTTTAGCGCTTTTTCCAGCACTATTAGCAGCACTATTAATTAGATTACGAGCTAATTATCTGCTCTACCCTCTAGGGTGGGTACTGTTTGAGTGGATTCGTAGCGCTATCTTCGGGGGCTTTCCTTGGTTGTTGTTAGGAGATACCGCCCCTGGAACTTTTTATAGTGGATTAGCACCATTGGTTGGTAGTTATGGGGTATCACTGTTTTTAGCAACTATAGCTCTCTTGCTGTTTAATATAGTTCGTTCTCATAATTTAAGGTTGTCAGCGCTGCTCCTGCTGGCTATGCTATTGGGGAGTTGGGGAAGTTCACAGTTGAACTGGATTGAGCCTGTAGATAAGTCACTGTCGGTGGCTCTAATCCAAGGTAATATTAAGCAGAGTGAAAAATGGAAGTTGGATAATAGAGCAACTACACTTGCTACCTATCTTGAAGCCAGTCCTCCTGAAAATTCGGTAGGAGAAGGTGTCGATCTTACTATATGGCCTGAAACGGCAATCCCTGCTTTTCGCTTTCAACTCCAGGATGAGTTTTTAACCCCTTTAGAGATTAAGCTGAAATCTGAGCAACGCTATATTTTAAGTGGTATTCCGTTATTGGATAGAGAACGCAGAGGCTATCTAAATAGCGCAATTTTGTTGGGTGGAATAAATAAGAGTGGCGTGAGTGATGGGGAGGAGAGTAACATCTTGGCGGAATATCATAAGCGCAAACTAGTTCCATTTGGTGAATATCTACCACTGCCAAAATTATTAACTCCAATCTTTAAATTTATTCAAATCCCTTTCTCAAATTTTAGCCGTGGTGCTGAGAATCAACCACTCTTTTTCATTGGCAATACTCCTCTTTCGGTGACTATCTGTTATGAGGTTGCATATTCTGGACTCACCTTTTCTCAGCTTCCTGAGGCACAGCTCTTGGTCACTTTAAGTAATGATGGATGGTTTGGAGATTCACTTGCACCTTATCAACATTTGCAGATTGCGCGAATGCGAGCATTAGAGTCCGCTCGTCCAATTTTGCGCGCAACTAATAGTGGGATCAGTGCTTTGATCGGCGCAGATGGCGAGGTTGTGAAGCAGATACCAAGATCTGAGTTTGGAGTGTTGGAGGTTACGGTTAAGCCTACCTCTGGGGTAACCCCCTATTTATGGTTGAGGAGATATTTCGAGTTGTAAACTTGAATTTTAACCTTCACCTTAATCTTCTAATTCTGAGTGGCTGCATCTTCTAACTTCTCTTTCTCTTCATAAATAACTCTTAGAGCATCTATAGTGGATGAGAGGATGAACTTGTTACTCCTCAGTTCACTCCCTCTACTCTCCCGCAGAGCTCTGTCAGCATAGTCTAGTTGGCTCAATGAGTTCTTAGTTTCTCCACGCATAAATTGATACTCTGCTTCCGCTAGATGAGACTCTACAGGATGGTTTGCTCTAGCGTGAATGACAGCTAACTGATGTTGTAGTTCAGGGCTGTTTGAGTGATATTTTATTCCGTCCTCTAATAACCGTACCGCTTCGGTATAATTTTTTTGTCTATTTAACAGCTCAGTATACGCAAGTATAAGCGGGATATGGGCAGGGTAGAGTCTAACCGTTTTTTTAATACTCTGAAGTGCGCCATCTATATCTCCTATTGCCAGCTTAGTTTTGGCGACAGAGATAGTTAGCATTGGATTATCTGGGGTATCTTTTAGTAGTTGTTGGAGTTGGATTAAGGCTTGCTGAGGGTCTCCAGATTCTAATAGAGTAACTCCATACCCATATCTATACTCATATTTATCGCCTCTATTTTTATTAAGTTTATGATAGTATCGAAGTGCAATATCTGGATTATTGAAGTGGTGAATTTTAATCAGTTGCTTCACTAATTGAAATTCCACCCCCTTATCCTCTTGATTGGTTGGAGTAGTGAGCTGACTGGCCCGACTCTCGGCATCAGCAATTCTAGAGATAGTGAGTGGATGGGTGCGTAGATACTCTGGAACACTATCTCCACTATTGCGGTTTGCTTGTTGAAGTTTGCGAAAAAATGAAGGCATGCTCTTTGGGGAGTAACCAGCATCATTAAGTATCTGCATTCCTATACGGTCAGCCTCCTGCTCATTACTGCGAGTGAAGTTAATCTGTTTCTGAATTGATAATCCAGTAGCTGTTGCGGCGATAGCTTGTCCAGCTTCAGGGCTAGCCGAGGCTGCTACCACAGTAGCAAGAACAGTGGCAATTGTAGAGAGAGGAAGACCCTGTTGGTTTTCAACTCTGCGCATTAGGTGGCGTTGTGTGATGTGAGATATCTCATGTGCAAGTACTGCAGCTAACTCTCCTTCACTCTCTGCTTTGTCAATTAATCCGCTATGTATACCTATCTTTCCGGCAGGTCCTGCAAAAGCATTTATAGTTGGATCATCTACAATAAAAAATTCAAAGTCCCGAGTAGGGTCATCGCTCTGCCCTACTAATTTTTGACCTAAATTTTTAACATAGTGGTTTAGAGTTGAATCCTCTATTAGAGTAAGCTGATCTCGTAGAGATCTCATGAAGGCTTCACCAAGAAGAATCTCATCTTCTGGAGATATGATTGTCGAATAGGAGTCTCCTCCTAGTGATGGAAGACGAATGTTGCCAGCTATCACCAGTTGAGTCGAGGTGATATAGGTCAATAGCAGAGCAGTAAATATATTTTTAAAGCTTGATAAAAGTTGTCTGTTCATATATAAATAGCGCTTCTTAATCATTGTTTAGCGGTATTGGATTAGTGTAGGGCATAGTATTGACTATCGATGGTTGGGAATAAGTTGTACAGTAATATTATATTACTTTATAATAGACACTACTGAATTGCAATTTAATTTATGATGTTGTAGCATTTAGTGCATATATAGCGCATAATATACGGCACATATATTTTTTATGAGTGGCTTCGTAGAAGCTCAAGTAGATATTTTAATGATATAGGAGATTTGAAGAATGGCTGATTTTGATCAAGAACTGGATGCATCAGGACTAAATTGTCCGCTACCAATTTTGCGAACTAAAAAAACAATAACCAAAATGGAGGCTGGTCAGGTTCTGCGAGTTATAGCAACTGATCCAGGTTCAGTAAAAGATATCGAAGCCTTCTGTAATCAGACAGGCAACGAGCTAGTCTCTTCTGGTGAAGAGGGCGGCAAATTTGTATTTATGATCAAGAAATCATAAGGAGCCAACCATGGCTGGAACTGAAAAAGTTGCAATGATATGTACCAAGGGTACGCTTGACTGGGCTTACCCTCCGTTTATTCTAGGAAGTACAGCGGTAGCACTCGATAAAGAGGTCTCAATGTTTTTTACTTTTTATGGATTGAACCTCCTGTTAAAAGACACTAGTAAATTACGAGTATCTCCAGCAGGGAACCCAGGTATGCCGATGAAGCTTCCTTATGGTCCAGAGTGGTTGCGCAAGATTGATTGGGCTCCAAAACTACCAAACTTGTTTATGAATAATATGCCAGGATTTGAGTGGGCTGCATCTAAGATGATGCTGCAGAGCACTAAAAATCATGGTGTAGCATCTGTTGAAGAGTTGCGTGAAATGTGCCAAGAATTTGAGGTTAAATTTTTAGCCTGCCAGATGACGGTTGAGCTTTTCGGATATGAGCATAGTGACTTTATTGATGGGGTAGAGTTTGTAGGCGCTTCCACCTTCTTTGATGAAGCTGGCGATGCATCTAAGACTATGACTCTATATTTATAAATTCCTTAATTTATAAATTATAATTTTTACTAAGGCGTCCAGTCGGGCGCCTTTTTTGTGGATACACTTATGAATAGACTTTTACCACTTAAACTTAATAAAGGTGCAGAGCGTCGTCTACGTGGCGGGCATATCTGGGTCTATAGCAATGAGGTTGACGTTAATAGTACCCCATTAACTGGGTTTGAAGCTGGAGCACAGGTTGAGATTTTGGCGTATAACGGTAAGTCTCTTGGTACTGGTTATATAAATCCAAACACTCTGATATGTGCTCGCTTAGTTAGTCGTGACTCAACCTATCGTCTTAACCAATCGCTTATTACTCACCGCCTAAAGGTTGCACTCTCAATTCGTGAAAGAATTTTTAGCGCTCCATATTATCGACTTGTCCACGGAGACTCGGATGGATTGCCTGGTTTAGTAGTGGATCGTTTTGGTGATACATTATCTGTGCAGATTACTACTGCAGGAATGGAGCAGGTTAAGGATGAGGTAGTTGCGGCACTGACTAAGGTGATAAAACCATCCTCTATTTTATTTAAAAATGATATATCATCACGAGAAGTTGAAGGGTTGGAGCTGTATGTGGAAAGTGCCTTGGGTACAGTTCCTGAGTTAGTTGCACTTGAGGAAAATGGAGTTAAGTTTGAGACTGCATTGAAGAGTGGGCAGAAAACAGGTTGGTATTATGATCATCGTATTAATCGCCAACGTATGGCTAATTATGTGAAAGGGCAGAGAGTCCTCGATCTATTTAGTTATATTGGTGGATGGGGTATTCAAGCACTCGCAGCTGGTGCCACTGACCTGCTCTGTGTGGACAGTTCTGAATCAGCACTAGATCAGGTTCACCATAATGCTAAGCTTAATGGCGTAGAAGAGAGAGCAGCCACTCTGCACGGTGATGTGTTTGATGCACTTAAAGAGCTTCATTCATCTAAAGAGAAGTTTGATCTAATAATTGTAGATCCTCCGGCATTTATTAAGCGTAAAAAAGATCATAAAAATGGAATTAATGGTTATCGTAGAGTAAATGAGTTGGCAATGCGAATCCTAAATAAAGATGGAATATTGATTAGTGCATCCTGTTCTCATCATCTGCAGAGTTCTCAGCTTAAATCGCTGCTTCTGCAGGCGAGTCGACATATAGACAGAAACCTTACTATTCTAGAAGAGGGGCATCAAGGACCAGATCATCCAGTTCATCCAGCAATTCCAGAGAGTGAATATATTAAGTGTCTGACTAGTAGAGTTCTACCAGTATAGTTATCGACTACTCTGATTATCTACTATATTTAAGGTTATGATCGCTCCAGATATCCAACCCTATTTTGAGATTGGGCCACTTACTATTCACTGGTATGGAGTGATGTATCTAATCGGTTTCCTCTCCGCTTGGTATTTAGGCACTACCCGTGCGCGAAAGCCAGGGTCACTCTGGAGTGAAGAGCAGGTCGGAGATCTCATTTTTTATGCAGCCATAGGGGTTATTCTAGGTGGGCGTTTCGGCTATATTCTATTTTATGATCTACCATCGTACCTTGATAATCCACTAGATATCCTCAAGATTTGGCAAGGCGGAATGTCTTTTCATGGAGGACTGTTGGGAGTGTTAGTGGCGCTCTGGATCTTTGGACGTCGTACCCAAGGGCAGAGTTTTTTCCAGGTGACAGACTTTGTTGCACCCTTAGTACCGATAGGTCTAGGAGCAGGGCGCATCGGTAACTTCATCAATGGAGAACTCTGGGGGCGTGAGACCGATCTGCCGTGGGGGATGATATTTCCCTATACCGATCCAGAGCTCTTGGTTCGCCATCCGTCGCAACTCTATGAGGCTCTAGTAGAGGGCGTGTTACTGTTCGCTATTCTCTGGATATACTCTAGTAAGCCGCGTCCTCTAATGGCAGTATCATCTCTGTTCTTGATATTTTATGGACTATTTAGAATTGGAGTTGAGTTTGCTAGAGTTCCTGATGCTCATATAGGTTATCTCGCCTTTGAGTGGGTAACTATGGGGCAGATTTTATCATTGCCGATGGTGGTGTTGGGCGTAGTGTTGTGGTGGTTGTCTCGGAAAAAAATCTCTGATTAAAGTTGACAAAAAG
>JABHVM010000085.1 GCA_018658305.1 Thiotrichales bacterium
CCCTGACGAAGCAGCTGATCTGGGGTTACATTTTTGATTGGTGCTACAGGTACATACTTGCGCTCTGGAAGTGGCGCTGGAGTTGTGCGACTATATCTCTTATACTGTTTAGCTGGCGCAGCTGGTGCTGATGGCTTATATGGTACTGGTGCTGCTGATGGCTTATATGGTGCAGCTTTCTTGTAGGGCTTGTACGGCTGATAAGGCTTATATGGACTATATCTCTGGTATGCTCTATATGGAGCATTCTGATATGGATTAGAACCACGATACTCATACCTGTTATAGTTCTGCGCATCTACAGTTGGCACAACCAATACTGCTCCAAGTATAAACATTGGAACCATCTGTACCCATACTTTTCGCATCCATACTCTCTTCATCATAATAGTATTATCCTTAATTATCTAATCAACTACTCTCAATTTTCAAGCATCGATTATACGCTAAGATTACACACTGCAACAGAATAAATTATCCACATTTGCTATCGCCGCAATTAAGGCAAGTCATACATCCATCCATCTTAATTACTGCTTTTGTTGTACATTTAGCGCATAGTTGTGAACCAGCTGGAAAACTTTCTGCAGCAGAACTCTCTTGTGTACTCTTAATTTCATCACTTTGAACAGTATTGGATGTCGCTTTTGTTGCAACACTTTTTTTATCATACTCAGCACGCTTTTTATCTAAAAACTCTTTTTGGTGAGCGTCCACCTTAGAACCACCGATCATACCTATATATTTCAGGTGACACTCTATGCAATCTCCAATCTCAGCCACTAGAGATGGCATATATTTACCACCCTTCTTAAAGTATCCACCGCGAGGATCAAATACCGAACGCAGCTCCTCAACTAGGAAGGTTACATCACCACCTTTACGGAATACTGCAGAGATAATTCTAGTCAACGCTACAATCCATTGGAAGTGATCCATATTTTTAGAGTTGATAAAGACTTCAAATGGACGACGCTGCTCATGATCAGTTCCCTCATTCAGAACAATATCATTAACAGTTACATATAGGGCATGCTCCGATAGAGGGGTCTTAACTTTATAAGTAGAACCAACTAAATGGTCTGGTCGTTCTAGTTTTTCATGCATCTGAATAACATTAGATATATCTTCATTAGAGCTCTCTGTACTCTCTACAGCAGGAGTCTCTGCCAAACTTTCATCCTCTACATCATCCACCACACTATAACCAACAATTTTATTATTAATCTGTACACTCATTCCTCTTCTCCATTTTTACTGTATTTTAGACCACAATCACAAACGACCATAATACCCCTCTTTGAGGGCATCATATAAGTTTGCAGCTGAGTGCATTTCACCATCATACTCAATCTCTTCGTTACCTTTAACCTCTACTGTTGAGCCATCTTCTAACTCAAATTTATAGGTAGTATTTGCTAGATCTTCATCTTTTACCAGAACTCCTTGGAACACTTCCGGATTGAAACGGAAGGTTGTACACCCTTTTAATCCTTTATTGTAAGCGTATAGGTAGACATCCTTAAACTCTTCATAATCAAAATCAGTTGGAATATTGATTGTCTTTGAGATTGAAGAGTCGATCCACTTCTGTGCAGCTGCTTGCACATCAATATGTGCCGTTGGTTTAATTGTATCAGAAGAGATAAAGTAGTCTGGAAGTTGATTCTTCTCATCTTTTGCAAATGGTGCTGCATCTGAATTAATCATCTCTCGATAAGCGAGAAGCTCATAGGATAGAACATCAATTTTCTCTTTACTCTTTTTCCCTTCACGAATCACATTTCGTGAGTAGATGTGAGAGAAGCTCGGCTCAATACCGTTACTAGCATTATTTGCAAGAGAGAGGGAGATAGTCCCTGTAGGGGCTATCGAGCTGTGATGACTAAAACGACACCCCTTCTCTGCCAATGCAGCTACAAGCTCAGGATCTTCCTGTGCAACCTGCTGCATATATCTGCTATATTTAGCATGGAGTATTTTTCCAGCAATTTTATCTCCCACACTCCATCCATCAACTACCATCTCTGGGCGTTTACGCACCATCTCTGGGGTAACCTCAAACTCTTGCTCCATTACTGGAGCAGCGCCCTTCTCTTCTGCTAGTGCAAGACCTGTTTTCCAGCCCATAACAGCAAGTTCTTTGGTCACCTTTTCAGTAAACTCTAGAGACTCTTTATCTCCATACACCATCTCAAGCATAGTCATCGTAGAGCCTAGCCCTAAATATCCCATACCGTGACGGCGTTTGCTCTTGATCTCATCTCGTTGCTTACCAAGAGGAAGACCATTAATCTCTACCACATTGTCAAGCATACGAGTAAAGGTAGCGATCACTTTGCGGTAGTTATCCCAATCAAACTCTGCCTTCTCTGTAAATGCATTTTTAACAAAGCGAGTTAAATTTATAGAACCGAGTAGACAAGCTCCATAAGGAGGAAGCGGCTGCTCTCCACATGGATTGGTAGCACGCACCACCTCATCAAACCAGTTATTATTCATCTCATTTACTTTATCAATTAAGATGAAACCTGGCTCTGCATAGTCATAAGTTGAAGACATAATTACATCCCACAACCGTTGCGCGCGAATGGTCTTGTAAACCTTACATGCAACCAACCCTTTATCATTAGTGATGTGAGTATCAGCATCAGCCCACTCTCTCCACACTATATGTTCAGGATTATCTAGCTCAAGCTTTTCACTCTCTACTACTTTTTGGCTTGCGGGAAAAGCTAGCTGCCAATCACTATCTGAATTCGCTGCCTCCATAAACTCTTTAGTTACCAGCAGCGAAAGGTTGAACTGACGCAATACGCCATCTTCTCTTTTAGCGCGAATAAAATCCATTACATCTGGATGCCCTACATCAAATGTTGCCATCTGTGCTCCTCGTCGCCCTCCTGCGGAGGAGACTGTAAAACACATCTTGTCATAGATATCCATAAATGAGAGTGGGCCTGAAGTATACGCACCAGCTCCTGCAACAAAAGCTCCCTTAGGACGCAGGGTGGAAAACTCATACCCTATTCCGCAACCAGCACGGAGAGTCAATCCAGCTTCATGCACCTTCTCTAAAATACCATTCATAGAGTCTTCGACTGTTCCAGAGACTGTACAGTTTATAGTAGAGGTAGCAGGTTTGTGCTCTTGTGCACCAGCATTTGAGGTGATTCTGCCCGCTGGTATAGCCCCGTTTTGAAGTGCCCATACAAATTCGTTATACCACTTCTCTTTAAGCTCTGGAGTCTCCTCCACATCAGCAAGAGCGCGCGCCACGCGTTCATAAGTGTCTTCAATAGTTTGATCTACATTATCCCCATCTTTACTTTTGAGACGATATTTTTTATCCCATATATCTAGGGAGGCTGGCTGAAATGGCACTCCAGCCTCAGCAATATCCTCTTTAGCATTATTCGTATCAATATCTGGCACTGCGCGTAACTTAGCTGCTTGCATCTTTAAGGTCTCCTCCTTAACGGGATGGTTCAGAACAACAGACACTACATATTGTGTTTGCGCCCTATTTAGGAATGGCTATATTACCATCTAAAAATAATATGTCAACTCCACCAAAATAACACCTCACCCAATACAAGGTGTTGTTTTTACTTATTTAAAATTATTCAAGGATAATCTTTAACTCTGCATTTTCAGTAAGATAAGAAAAAATAATTTTTTTTAAATAATACTATATGTTGTGTCTACATAAAACGTAACCTAATAACTAAACCTTTAAAAATGGTAACTATTCAGTTGTAACAGTTCAGATCGCCTCTAAAATTAATCAGATCAAGGCGCAAAATTTGAGTATATATTTATATATGATAATTTTGTAACGCAGAGATGGTGAATTTTAGAGCTGAGCTGAACAGTTACTAAAAATGTAATTCAAATTTACTGTACATGGTATCATTTACTGATGGAATACCATGACTATTACAAAACTTTAGGACTCTCTAAAGGTGCTTCTGATGTCGATATTAAGAAGCAGTATCGCCGTTTAGCGCGCAAATACCATCCTGATGTTAGCAAGGAGAGCAACGCTGAACAGCGATTTAAGGAGGTTGCGGAGGCTTATGAAGTACTCAAAGACCCAGAAAAACGGCGCTCCTATGATCAGCTAGGAGCAAACTGGAAGGCTGGAGAAAACTTCCGCCCCCCCCCAGGATCAAGAGGAGGTATGGGTGGAGGCTTCGGTGGAGCGAGAGCTGGTGGAAATGCCCAATTTAGTGACTTTTTTGAATCCATATTTGGAGAAGAGATGGGCGGAGGCGGAGGTCCTGGGACGAGAGGAGCTGGTTTTGCAGGGGCACAACAAAATGGTGGCGATCAAAAGATGCGGATATCGATCCGTCTACAAGAGTCATTTGAGGGCGGAAATCGTACTATATCTGTACCAGAGCTGGAGCCTAACGGTGAGATTAGTAGTGAGCGCAGGAAACTTGAAATTCGCATTCCTAAAGGGATTCAAGAGGGGCAAAAAATTAGACTTACTCAACAAGGACAGATGGGGCGAAATGGAAAACGCGGCAATCTACTACTAGAGGTGCGCTTTCAGAAAGATGAGATCTTTAGTGTCGATGGGGGTAATATTCTAATAACCCTTCCCATAACCCCTTGGGAAGCAGCATTAGGTGGCACCATAACTGTTCCAACCTTAGGCAAAGCTGTTGGAGTAAAGATTGCTGCTGGCGCCAAAAGTGGGCAAAAGATGCGCCTTAAAGGGCGAGGATTGCCAAGTAAAACTGCTGGCGATCAGATCATTGCTCTGCAGATAGAGACGCCACCTGCGGAGAGTGATGAGATTAAGGCACTCTATAAACAGCTAGAAGATAAGAGCGACTTTAATCCACGGAGTTACTTTGAAAATATATCGTAAAACACCACTCATACCAGCTCTATTCAGTACGCTGTTACCAATACTACTTTTAACTGCATCCCCTACCACTCTTTTAGCAGGAATATCTCCTCTAGCCTTTGGGAGTAGAGACGGAATGCCGACTCTTGCTCCTATGCTAAAAAAAGCAATTCCAGCGGTGGTCTCTATCTCAATAAATGGAGAGTCAACCAAAAAAATTCCAGAGTATGCCCCACAATATAGATTAGATCGCAATAGTAGCAGAGGAAATAAAAAGCCTAAACCTATACCAGGCTTGGGATCGGGAGTTATTATTGATCAACAATTGGGACATATAGTTACCAACCACCATCTAATTGAAGGTGCTAACAGCATTGAAGTTACTCTTGAAGATGGACGCACATTTAGTGCCAATATTATAGGTTCAGATAAAGAGACAGATATTGCCATAATTCAAATTAGCACGGATCAGTTGCGAGAGATAGAGATTGGAGACTCTAGGCTAATCCAAGTTGGAGATTTTGTAATTGCTATCGGAAACCCATTTGGACTAGGCAATACTGCAACATCAGGGATTGTAAGTGCTCTGGGCAGATCAAATTTAGGGCTTGAACGCTTCGAAGAGTTTATTCAGACTGACGCTCCAATAAATGTTGGAAATTCTGGAGGAGCTCTCATCGACCTTAAAGGAAGGTTGATTGGAGTAAATACTGCAATCTTAGCTCCACACGGTGGGAGCGTAGGAATAGGATTTGCCATCCCAATCAATATAGTTAAAGTTGTAGCGGAGCAGCTGATAAAAAACGGCTCCATACAACGCGGATACCTTGGCGTATCTGCAAAGAAACTCTCCCACACCTTAGCTCGGAGCATGCGTGTAGCTCAAAGGGTTGGAGTAGTTGCAACTGATATCCTAAAGAACTCACCCGCTGAAGAGGCAGGGCTTGAACGAGGTGACATTATTATCTCTATAAATGGACACCTTACTAACAATCCAGTACAACTTCAAAATATAGTTGGACTCTTCCCAATTGGTAAAAAACTAAACATCGCTGTTCTTCGTAATGGACATGCGCGCACTCTACATGCAACCATAGAACATGAAGAGCGAGAGAGAATCTCTGGCAATAGTATTAATCCTAAAATAGATGGAGTTATTCTAACCTCACTCTCACCTCTGGAGAAGAATAGTTATGGATCGGGTGGAGTTGCGATAGACTCCGTCTCATCAGAAACTGCAGGATGGAAATTAGGAATACGCAAAGATGATGTAATATTCTCAATAAATCGCCAGCCAGTCACCACCTTAGATGAAGCAAAAAGTGCTGCATCTTTATCGCCACAAACCATAATAATTCAACTCTATCGTGGCAATAAAATTATAGAAATTATTGCTAGATAAAACTCAAACTGGCAATTCATATCTAACAAATTATATCCTAGAAATTACATCCTAGAAATTACATCCGATAATTCACAAACTCATCCTCGCTCTCGCACCGCAGATACGGATTACTCACCAACTCCTGCTCAAGCGTAGAGCTGTATTCAAGCGCATAGTGGTGTCCAGGATAGACTTTAGTCTCTGGAGGGAACTTCTCTACAAGAGATCGTAACGACCTATATAGTGTAGCTGAATCTCCTCCAGGAAGATCACAACGCCCACAACCATTCACAAACAGAGTATCTCCAGTTATAAGATTTCCATCCACAAAGTAGCAGACTCCGCCGGGAGTATGCCCCGGAGTTGCAACTCCTATAATTTCACTACTTCCCAATTTATAGCTGAATGGAGCACTGAACATCTCCCACCCCTTATTATCCAACTCAAAAAATGATGCCTCAATAGCACTTATATAGACCTTAGCCCCAGTGACTGCTGCTAACTCCTCAGTTCCATCCACATGATCAAAGTGACCATGAGTCTGTAGAATAGCTACAATCTTCAACCCTCGCTCCTCTGCAAATGCAGTAATCTTACCCACCTCCCAAGCTGGATCTATAACTGCAAGAGTATTACTCTCTTCATCCTCAACCAGATGAATCAAATTTTCCATCCCACCTAACTCTAAACGATGTATTTTTGCCATATTAACAACTCTCCTATTCTTATAACCTGCTTATAACCTGACACTAACTTGCTCTACCTCGGTTATAATACAGCAATGGACAGAGATAAAAAAGAGAGTAGCAAAAAGATCGCAACTAAAAAAAGTTCTCCGAAAAAGGGAAAAACAGCGGCAGCCTCAAAAAACAGTAATAAAGAATTTGTATCACAGTTTCGTGGTGCTGCGCCATATATTCATGCGCATCGGGGGCGAACTTTTGTTATCACATTTAGCGGCGAAATGGTTGAGAGTAGCAATTTTCACGAACTGATTCACGATATTGCTCTTCTCAACAGCTTAGGAGTGCGCCTAATATTAATCCACGGAGCGCGCCCACAGATTGAGACTCGCCTCAAGGAATTTAATCTAGATAGCCAAATTGTAAATGGACTGAGAGTTACTGATGACGACACTCTGCTTTGCGTGAAAGAGGCGATAGGTACAATTAGATTAGAGATTGAGGGATTCCTTTCGAGTTGCCTTCCCAACTCTCCAATGGCGGGAGCAGAGATCAGAGTCGCGTCAGGAAACTTTGTCACTGCTAAACCATTGGGGGTGCGTAACGGAGTTGATTATCAGCACACAGGCGAGGTGCGCAGAATAGAGATAGCAGCAGTTGAGAACCTACTTGATAGTGGTTTTATAGTTCTGCTCTCACCGATAGGAACCTCCCCTACTGGAGAGATCTTTAATCTTAGCAGTGAAGATGTTGCAACTTCAGCTGCTATCCAACTCAATGTTGACAAGATGATTTCACTAATTGATAAGAGTGGGGTAGTGGATGGACGCAAGAAACTAATCCGCCAACTGACTCCTGATGCTGGAGATAAAATCCTTAAGTCACGCAGAAAACTTCCTGAGCAGATAGTACGCCATCTTATAAGTGCTATTCACGCTTGTCGTGAGGGGGTTCCACGCAGCCATATAATCAGCAGCAGAGAGAGCGGATCGTTACTCCAAGAACTATTTACCAGAGACGGTATAGGCACTATGGTTAGCTCTGATAGCTATGATGAAATTCGGTCTGCAGAAATTGAGGATATAGGTGGCATTATATCTCTTATCCAACCGTTAGAAGAGAGCGGAATATTAGTCCCTCGTTCACGCGAGCAGCTAGAGATAGAGATTAACCACTTCATCGTGATGGAGAGAGATGGAATGATAATTGGAGTAGTAGCACTCTACCCATACCCAGAGCAAGGTTTGGCTGAGATTGCCGCTCTGGTAATCCACCCCAACTATCAAAATAGCGGGAGAGGTGAGGAGCTCTTAGAGTTCCTCGAGAATCAACTCCAAAATAGTACAGACATAAGTATAAAAAAACTATTCCTACTCTCGACCCACACTTCACATTGGTTTCAAGAGAGAGGTTACATCCCCGCAAAACTTGCAGATCTGCCGCTCAAGCGCCAATCTCTCTATAACTTCAAACGCAACTCAAAAGTATTTATAAAAGATACGGATGAAAAAAACAGCACGAATAAAATAGATAGTAAATAGTAAAAGGAACAGTAAGTGAAAAAAACTTTCAAAAGAAAAACCGCAATTGCACAACGATTTCGTGGCTTTCTACCTGTAGTGGTAGATGTAGAGTGCGGAGGGTTTGATGCCAAAAAAGATGCGCTATTAGAGATCTCTGCAGTAATCTTGGACTTTAATGAGAGCGGACAGCTAGCTCCTCAAGAGAGTATCGAACAGCATGTTTTACCATTTAAACATTCTAACCTTGATCCTGAAGCACTTAAATTTATCGGAATAAAAGATCCATTCCACCCATTTAGAATGGCTATTGAAGAGAGCGAAGCTCTAAAAAACATATTCTCTCCAATTCGCAAAGCAATTAGTAGAAGCGGTTGTAGCCGTGCAATCCTGATTGGACACAATGCCTGGTTTGACCTAAGCTTTCTAAATGCTGCAGTGGCTCGCACTAAAGTGAAGAGTCCATTTCACTCCTTCAGCAGCTTCGACACTGCAACTCTTGGAGGGGTATTTTACGGAGAGACTGTTCTCGCCAAAATGGCAAAAGCAGCTCATGTAGACTGGGATCAAGAGTCAGCCCACTCTGCACTCTATGATGCAGAACAGACTGCAGAACTATTCTGCAAAATGGTTAATGATTGGAGTGAATTTAGTGGGCGTTTTTAGCCACAGCCGCTTCCATCATCTCTTTGAGGTCTCCCTTAGAGTGGATATCTAGAGTGATATCACATCCACCAATCAACTCTCCATCCACGAATACCTGTGGAAATGTTGGCCAGTCAGCGTAGCGCGGAAGATTCATAAAGACCTCTTGGTCTTCCAGCACATTAACATAAGAGAAATCAATTCCAGTCTGCTTCAATGCATCTGCAGTACGGCTAGAGAAGCCACAAGATGGAAACTGAGGAGTTCCCTTCATATATATTACCACTGGGTTGTTTTTAACTTGTTGATCAATTCTCTCTAATACATCCATATTACTACTCCTATTATCTGTTATCTAAAATTATCTACTACTTAAAATACTATTCAACTAACAATTACTTGACCAACCATTACTTGACTAATTAAGTTGGTAATTATACTGTTAAACCATTTTTCTGGTCAAGATATTAAACTGGATTATTCTCATCAATAAACTGGTGCTGTAGATCAAACTTATTTTCAAGCCATTTTCCTAACGCTTGCACTCCGCTGCGTTCTGTAGCGTGATGACCACAACTAAAAAACAGTATTTCACGTTCCAATGCTTCATGATAAGTTTTCTCTGACACTTCACCTGTTAAGTACGCATCTAACCCAGCCTCTGCTGCCTCTACAATATAACCCTCTGCACCACCACTACACCACCCTATATTCTCTATTTTTTTAGATTCTCTATCTCCCACTCTCCCATCAATGATTAGTGGTTTGCGTCCATTTAGTCCTGCAGCTACTTTATCAGCCAACTCTGCAACTAGAAGAGGTGTCGTGAGTTTACCGTACTGTACTAACTCTGCAACAGCTAGTGTCCCCTCTGTAGTTGCTCCCAGCTGCTGCGCCCACTGCGCATTATTCCCCAACTCTGGATGCGCATCTAATGGAAGGTGGTAGGCGATTAGATTAATGTTATTTTCTAGTAGAACTTTTAGACGGCGCTGTTTAGGTCCAACCACCCTATAATCATCCCCATTCCAGAATAGACCATGATGCACTAAAAGTGTATCAGCACCTAACTCCAGAGCACTCTCAATAGCGTACAAAGATGCGGTGACCGCAGTTGCAACACTCTTAATTTCAGAAGATCCTTCAACTTGGATGCCATTTGGGCAGTAGTCTTGAAAGCTATCTATATTTAGCAACTCATTAATTGCTGCAACTAAGTTAGGACGCTTCACTATTAATACTCCAGTTATTTATCTTATAGCTACTCATCTTCCAGACATCTTTTTAGTGCGATGAGAAATTGTGCATTCTCTTCTTTAGTGCTAACCGTAACTCGGAGCGACTCAGAGAGAGCTCCAGAGGCTGGGTTTAGATTTTTTATCAATACACCTCGGAGTTTAAGACCTTCAAATATTTTATCAGCCCATCCACTATCAACTCTAAACAAGATGAAGTTGGCTTGGCTTGGATATACCTGCTGAATCAGGGGTGAACTATCTGCCAACTGTTGCAGCTGTGCCAGAAGATCTTCTCTATTACTACGCAATTCTGCCGCTTGCTTCTCTAGCACTGCAGCATGGTTTAAAATAAAAGATGCGGTATGTTGAGTAAGAGTATTAATATTGTATGGAAGGCGTACTTTATCTATCTCAGTTATCCACTTCCTCCCTCCTGCCAATAGACCTAAACGCAACCCTGCAAGACCCATTTTAGAGAGTGTGCGCATTACGAGGAGGTTCTCATATTTATAAATATCCCCCATAAAACTATCATTAGCAAAAACATGATACGCCTCATCCACTACTACAAACCCTTCTGCCACCTCTAAAATCTGCTCTATATCTGCACGCTTCCAAAGATTGCCTGTCGGATTATTTGGATAGGCAAGAAAGATTATTGCTGGTTGCTGCTCTACAATAGTTGTAAGAATCTTATCAAGATCAAGCTCAAAATCGCTCTCTTTAAGAGGAACAGCGCTGAACTTCATACCAACATAAGTAGCTATCATTTTATACATTACGAAACTTGGTTCTGGCGCCATGACAGTTCGTCCACTCTCAGCTATAGCCATGAGTATCATCTGGATTAGCTCATCAGAACCATTACCAAGCACAACTCCTGCATCTGCTGGAATATTCATAGTGCTGCGTAAACGATTAGTAAGCTCTATAGCTGCCGGATCTGGATAGCGATTGATCTCAACATTTTGTAGCGACTCTAACCACTCTCGCTCTAACTCTGCAGGCCAGCGATATGGGTTTTCCATGGCATCAAGTTTTATCCACTCGCCTGGAGCTGGAATATGATATGCGGAGAGCGCCGCTATCTCTGGTCTAATCCAGTTTTTCATTCAGTTTTTTTCACCTATTAATTATTCTATACTCTGCAGAGCGAGCATGAGCAGTTAATCCCTCACCACGAGCTAAAATTGAGGCTGTTTTCCCTAACTCTGAAGCTCCCTCTGCTGAACACATAATCAAACTTGAGCGTTTCTGAAAATCATAAACTCCGAGTGGAGAGGAGAAGCGGGCAGTTCTAGAAGTTGGTAACACATGGTTTGGTCCTGCGCAGTAATCACCTAAAGCCTCTGCAGTGTATCTCCCCATAAAGATTGCGCCTGCATGTTTGATTTTTGGCAAGAGCTCTTCTGGATCTGCAACCGATAGTTCAAGGTGCTCTGGAGCTATAAAGTTAGTAACATCTAACGCCTGCTCTATACTATCCACCTTAATCATTCCACCTCTCTCATTCAGCGCAGTGCGTATTATCTCCGACCTCTCCATACCATCTAGGAGCTTATCTATACTCTGTTCTACTGCAACTAAGAAGTCACTATCTGGCGATATAAGAATAGATTGCGCATCTTCATCATGTTCAGCCTGCGAGAAGAGATCCATTGCAATCCAATCTGGATCACTTTCGCCATCACAGACTACTAAGATTTCAGATGGACCTGCGATCATATCAATTCCAACTGCCCCAAAAACCATCCCCTTAGCCGTGGCAACATAGATATTACCTGGACCAACAATCTTATCTACCTGTTCAACCGTATCAGTTCCATAAGCTAGGGCAGCTACTGCCTGTGCTCCGCCAATAGTGTAGACCTTATCAACTCCTGTAATTGCCGCAGCTGCCAACACTAACTCATTAACTACTCCATCTGGAGTTGGCACAACCATAATCAACTCTTTAACTCCTGCCACTTTTGCTGGAATTGCATTCATCAATACAGATGATGGATATGCCGCTTTACCACCTGGCACATAGAGCCCTACTCTATCTAAGGCAGTTACCTGCTGCCCAAGCATAGTACCATCCGCTTCAGTGTAGCTCCAAGATTCGCTCTTTTGATGGTTGTGATAGAGTCTGACTCGCTCTGCCGCAGACTCTAATGCAGTTCTCTGTTCACTTGGCAGGTCATCCAGAGCTTGTTGGAGACGCTGCTGAGGAATAACTAACTCACTCATACCTGTAGCAGTTAAGCGATCAAAACGATTTGTATACTCTACTACCGCACTGTCACCTTTACTCTGTACATTATTTAGAATCTCTTTAACCGTATTTTCAACTTCTTCATTCGAGCCAGCCTCCCAAGCCAGGAGCTGCTCTAGCTTTTGTTGAAAGTTTGAGTCGCTATAATTTAATTTTTTCATACTATACCTATTTGATACTTACTCTTTAATTGCTGCGGATAAAGCATCTATAAGCTCTTTAATTTGTCTATTTTTTAACTTCATTGCCGCTTTATTTACCACTAAACGAGAGCTTATTTTGGCTATCTCCTTTAGAGGCTCTAGCCCATTAGCTTTAAGAGTGTTTCCAGTCTCCACTAAATCTACAATTCTATCTGCCAAACCGACTAATGGTGCAAGTTCCATTGCGCCATACAACTTAATAATTTCTACCTGCTCTCCAAGTGAAGCGTAATACTCTCGCGCAGAACGCACATATTTTGTTGCAATTCGCATTCTCCCCTCTGGTTCAACCGCTCCAACTACACCAGCAGTCATCATCCTACAGCGGGCAATTTTCAGGTCTAGAGGTTCATACAGGTTATCCCCACCATGCTCCATCAATACATCTTTTCCTGCTACCCCAAGGTCAGCTACTCCACGCTCCACAAAGGTTGGAACATCTGTTGCTCTAATAACCACAACTTTTACATGCTCTAAATTTGTGTCTAGAATTAGTTTACGACTTGTTACTGGGTCATCAACAGGACGAATTCCAGCCGCTTCGAGAAGGGGTAGAGTATCTTTATATATGCGCCCTTTTGAGAGGGCTATGGTAAGTGGTCTATTCATACTGCTTATTCTACATCACTATTAACACCAATATCATAATCTGACTCATAAATATGAGCAATAGATCATAGTTATAATTACGGTTGACGCTCTATATCCGCACCTAACTGCATTAGTTTCTCTTCAATAGTCTCATACCCTCTATCTATATGATATATGCGATCTATAATAGTCTCTCCCTCTGCAGCGAGAGCGGCAAGAACTAGTCCAGCAGATGCACGCAGATCAGTAGCCATTACTTTAGCTCCTGTTAATTTATCAACTCCTTTCACTATCACAGTATGTCCGTCAATCTGCAGATCTGCTCCCATTCTTATCAACTCTGGAACATGCATAAAACGGTTCTCAAAAATAGTTTCCGATACTATAGCAACCCCGTCAGCAATAGAGTTAAAAGCCATAAATTGAGCTTGCATATCTGTTGGGAATGCTGGATGAGGTGCTGTAGTAAAACTAACTGCCTGCGCTCTTCTCCCCTCCATACTTAAATAGATAGAACTATCACCTGTGATAATTTTTGCTCCAGCCTCTTCTAGCTTTAATAGAACCGCCTCTAGTAACTTAGGGTCAGTATCCAAAAGCTCAATCTCTCCCCCAGTAATTGCTGCAGCAATTAAGTAAGTTCCACTCTCAATCCGATCTGCGATAACTTTGTATTCATCTACACCATGCAGTGAGGGGACTCCTTCAATTTCAATAATAGAGCTTCCTGCTCCACTAACTTTTGCTCCCATAGCATTGAGAAAATTAGCCAAATCCACAACCTCTGGCTCTCGTGCAGCATTTTCTAAAGTAGTTTTACCTTTAGCCAATGTCGCAGCCATCATTAAATTTTGAGTTCCAGTAACAGTTATTGAATCGAGTAGAATATGCGCTCCAATTAACTGTTTAGCCTTAGCATAGATATACCCCTCCTCAACTTTCACCTCAGCACCTAACGCACGCATTCCATCCACATGCAGATTAACTGGACGCGCACCAATTGCGCACCCTCCTGGCAGAGATACTTTCGCTTCACCAGTTCTTGCTAAGAGTGGCCCAAGAACAAGAATTGATGCACGCATAGTTTTCACTAGCTCATAAGGGGCAAACGGTTCACTTATGGTTGTAGCATCCACTGCAATACCATTGGCACTCTCGATAACTACTCCCACTCCCATAGTGGCAAGAAGTTTCATCATAGTGCTCACATCTTGGAGTTGCGGCACTCTGTGAATAGAGACCGGGCTCTCTGCCAACAGAGATGCTGCAAGTATAGGCAACACTGTATTCTTCGCACCAGATATTCTAATTCTACCGCTTAGTTTCTTGCCACCCTCTATTCTAAGTTTTTCCATCACTCCCTCATCTTATAACCACTGTGTAACATAAAAATAGATAGTATAGAAAGCAAGATAAAAAAGAGTAGTGCGACTACTACACTCTGCTGGTAGTCGACATCTGAAACTCCTAAAAAGCCATGCCTAAATCCATCTATCAGATAAAAAACCGGATTATAACTTGAAACTTCCTGCCAAAATGGAGGAAGATTTTGAATAGAGTAGAATACACCACTAAGAAAAGTAAGAGGCAAAATGATGAAATTTTGAAAGGCTGAGAGATGGTCATACTTATCAGCACTAATTCCAGCAATCACTCCCATCGCCCCCATAACCCCACTAGATACTATTGCAAAAAGTAAAATCAACCCAATAGAGTAAACTTCAAAATCAACCAGTAGAGCTGCTATCAACAATACTCCAACTCCAACCACTAACCCACGAACTATTGCTGCCATCACGAATGCCAAATAGAACTCAAATACTGAGATTGGAGCAAGCATTACGAAAACAATATTACCATTCATCTTTGACTGCAGAATACTTGATGAGCTATTAGCAAATGCATTTTGAGTCATCGCCATCATAACCAGTCCAGGAATCAGGAAACTACTATAGCTCTGCCCACCATAGATAACTACAGCATCTTCAAAGACTACTCCAAAAACTAATAGGTAGAGCATAGTTGATACTGTCGGGGCTAGAATGGTTTGGATAAACACTTTCATAAAGCGCACAACCTCTTTTTTAAACAGAGTCCAGCAACCATAAATATTAAATGACACTATAGCTTATGCTCCATATTTTTGTTCAAACTATGACCTTATCTGCAGTCATAGTTAAAAAGATCTCCTCTAGGGTTGGTTCGCGCAACTGAATCTTATCGTCACTCACCCCAAGACTACTCAACTTTTGCAACATATTTTTTGCAGCTGCTTCATCTCTAGAGATACGAAGTTGAGTGCTATTTCTACTTCTTGAGACTACAGCAGAACTAAGCGCTGCAGAAAATAGATCCTCTGATCCAGCTAACTTATCTGTTACCACAGCTACGCGCCAACTACTCTTTTCTATCAGACGATCCTTGCCATCCAGAGCAATACAGCTGCCTTTATTGAGAATAGCTATCCGATCACACATTGACTCAGCCTCTTCGAGATAGTGTGTAGTTAGCAATATAGTGTGTCCTTCACTATGTAGTCGATTTGCAAACTCCCAAAGTGCGCGACGCAACTCAACATCTACTCCTGCGGTCGGCTCATCTAAAACTACAACTGATGGACGATGCACTAACGCTTGCGCAATTAGTACTCTGCGTTTCATTCCTCCAGATAGATTATGTAGATTTTCATCTCGTTTATCCGATAGTTTAAGAGTCTCTAGCAACTCATTTATCCAGCCATGATTTTCTCGTCCCAATCCAAAATATCCAGACTGGATAACCAGCATCTCCCAGACACTAAAGAATGGATCATATACTAACTCCTGCGGTACAACTCCTATCTTACTACGAGACATTCTGTAGTCACGAACCACATCATGCCCCATAACCTTAACAACTCCAGAAGTAGCATTAACTAATCCACCCATAATATTGATAAGGGTAGACTTTCCAGCCCCATTAGGACCAAGCAAGCCGAAAAATTCCCCCTGCTCCACACTAAAACTTACCCCTTGCAGAGCCTCAGTATTTTTATAGCGCTTCTTAACATCAAGCAACTCAATCGCAGAGGTAGTCATTCAATTATACCTTCAACTCCACCAACAAGAGCAAGCTCTCTGAGCTGAGCTGGTATATTAGTAAATTTAAGATTTATATCTAATTGCAAGATATTGCTGCGTTGTAACACCTTGCGCTTCCACTCTATCAATAGTGACAGACCTGCACTATCTACCCTCTTAACATCTTTAAGATCAACTTTTATCTCAATATTTTCGCCCTCTTCAGCTCTCTCTTTTATCGAGCTATAAAGGAGGCTAACAGACTCTTTTAAGATTTCATTAACTGTTGCAAAAGTGAGCTCTCCAGTTAACGAGAAAGATTCATCACTTAATCTATGAAGCACTAATTTATATGTCCTGAGACAGATAATCGCGCAACTCTTGGATCAACTATTGACTCTTGCATTAGTTCTTGCTACTTGAACTATTTTTTTTATCTAAGTTATGTTTAGTTAAGCGTGCAATCAACCCATCAAATCCAACTTTACGAATCTCCGCACTAAAGCTAGAGCGATAGTTTTTAACCAAACTTACCCCATCAACAATAATATCGAAGACTTTCCACTGCTCACTCTTATCTAATCGAACTCTAAACCAGACAGGTACAGTTGGTGCTCCATCACCACTATAAAAATCTGCCTTAACCACTCCATCTTTACGCTTTGGATCTCGGTGAAATGGCTTAAACGCAACACTTTTTCCTCTAAACTCTAACAAGGCGCTAGCGTAAGTACCGATCAACATCTCTGTAAACTGATCGGTAAACTGACGACGCTTTTCAGGAGTAGCCTTTTTCCAGCTTTTACCCACAATCCATCGCGACATTAATATCATATCCAGATGCGGGATGACAAACTTATTAACCAGGTATCTAGCAACATCATTAACCTCTTCTGGATTCTCTTGCAGAAACTCCTCTTTATCAACAAGACTCTGCATCACTTGATCAGTTAGGTCTCGCATTAGTTGAGTAGGGTTACTAACCTCTTTAGACTCAGCTGAGTTTGCGCTTTGAACTCCCACCAATGATATCCATAAGGCAGTCATTGTTAAAAATAACCCTCTCCCCACATATCCTAATCTGTTTTTTATCACTATTTTCACTATCTATTAACTCCCATTAAAATATATCAAAACATTCTGGACGCATACAGATCAACGCGCATAAGATCTAAATACACAATATCTTCTCGATAAACGCTATCCAGTAATCACTCATCAGTGCTATTTTTTACCTGCGGAGTTGAACAGAAACTGTCCAATAATCTGCTCTAGTGCAATTGAAGATTGAGTCAACATAATCTCATCTCCTGGCAATAGAAAAGTAATACCAGCTCCACCAGGCTCTATCCCAACATACTGCTCACCTAACATTCCTGAGGTGAGAATAGTGGCAACTGCATCATCATAGAGCGCCGTTGCACACTCTTCAAAAAATGCGATCTGTCCATACTCAGCAGAGTCTGTTGGTAACTCTGCTCCACAAGGGATATACAGCTTACTTCCATCACTCTTTATCGGCTGCTCTCCAGTTTCTGTAACTCTCTGGAGAGGTAATTTTTCTGGATCAATCTGGAGTTCTACAATAGCTCGATATTCAACACTATCTAACTTTATTGACGATACTCTCCCCACTTGAACTCCAGACATAGTAACAGGAGCTCGCTCTTTAAGCCCACCAATTTCATCAAAACGCGCCAGTAAACTATATCCTGTTTTTTGGCTATAGCTACCTAAATTACCTACACTGTAGGCAAGAACTGCTAGGGCCACAATACCAACCCCTGCAAACAGCCCAACCCAAACTTCTAACCCTCGCTTATCTCTCATTCCTATTTCTCTATATCTGCCTAATACTTTTTTCGTAATCAGTGAAAATTTTAACACATATTTTTTTCAAAATATTTATTTGTTTTGTGTGTGACTATGGATGGATGGATTAGTGTGAGTGGATGAAGATAGTGAGTAGATATAAAAAAGGGATCATAATTATGATCCCTTTTGCAGCATAAAATTTTATGACAACCTCTAAAGGGACTCTTTAAGTTCACGCCAAAGTTCGCTAAATGCTACTCCTGCTTTTGAGTGAGGTGCTGTAGCCAGCACAGGCTCTCTAGTTACTCCCATATTCTCCACATCTACGGCATAAGGTATCTCGCTAACTAGAACTCTCTTATACTCTTTGCGTATCAACTTCTTCATATTTCTATGCATCCGCTTGCGCCCTTCCACCATAGAGAAGAGGGGGAGGAGCTCTTGCTTCCTAAAAGATGAGCCTTTATAAAATTTCAAGAGTTGCTTTAAAGTTCGTTCTGATAAGGTAGTTGGAACTACAGGAACTACAACTCTATCTGCGGCATAGAAGATATTTTCAGAGAGTAGAGTAATGTTTGGAGGTGAGTCCAAAACCACTAAATCATACTCAGTATGTAGTGAACGCAAAATCCCATCCAGTCTAATTTTAGAGCGTTTCATATTTGCCAACATCTGATCAATATCTCGATACGCCATATTAGCAGGGAGAATGTCTAGATTGGGATAGTCAGATCCTCTGATATTCTTCAGCACTCGCTCTTTGCGAGTAAGCAGCAGTTTCGGCTTTAACTGTTTAGATGGACGAACTCTAAGATAGTAAGATGCTGCCCCTTGAGAATCGAGATCACAGAGTAGAACACGCAGCCCATCTGCAGCTGCCGCATAGGCTAAATTCACTGCAGTTGCAGTTTTACCAACTCCTCCCTTAATACTATAACAGGCTATAATTTTCAATATTTACTTCCCCCCTCTTTTGCTCCACCCACCATCTTACGGTATAGCTTAATGGTCTGCTCAGTATAGAAGTGGCTAAAGCTTGCACTAACTAATGCTCGCTCCTCTCTCTGCTCAAGATTAAGAGCTCCTATCAAACCGCCTAAAGCTGCCAACAACTCTGGGGATGCCTGCTGTTTGGCTCGCATCTCACTCTGCAGAGTATGCTCCAGTGACTCTTGCTGTACCGATAAATCATTAAAACGTCCAAGATTATCTTGAAGTTTTTTAAGTGTAGCAATCGCCTTACTCTCCATCTTCTTAGGAAATAGCACTCCAAAAAACTCTAGCAGATAACGCAACTGCTTACACTCTAAACGAAGATCATGCACCTCATCATCTGGAGTTGTATCATCAATCACCTCTCCTAGTTTTCCGACCTTATGGAAGTGCCTTGACAACTCCTGTTGCGCTACCGCCAATACTGGACGCTCTGAACGCAGCCCCACACCAAGCAGTTCAGCCTCACCATCAAGACGCTGTTCTATCGCTTCAACTATTTGCATATAGTCAGCAGAGCGAAGCCAACGCTTTACTCTGTTCACCTCTCTTCTTCGTTTTTTTGCCAACGATTCAAAGAGAGCATCAATTCCCATGGATAGAGTAGAAGGGAGCAGTGCAGAGTAACTCTTACGCTCTAACAGATAGACATCAAGATCACGCAGCGCATTAGTTCTCTTCGCCAACATTTTAAATTGCTGTTTAAGCCAACGACTCTCTTCCACACTAAAAACTTTGCGCACCAGAGTTAGGATAGATCTAATTCTACGCAACGAAACTCGGTAGTCATGGAGAAACTCAATATCCAGATCAGCCAGTATTCCCTCTTCATTCTCGCGCACCACCTTAAATAGAGCTTTGACATAGTGCAACACCACTTCGCGTGTCTCTTCACTAGGCTTGATAACAACATCTGGTTTTGCTTGATACTGCATTGGGACAACTCCACTTACTAGTAGATTACTCCCTAGTAGTGAACCATGCCGTGGTTCAAGTCCAGTTTTTCGAATAACTTTTTCCACCTTTATTAACTCACTATCATAGCCACGCACTGGAAGTAACTGAAGCATAGATTTAGATACGCTATTAGATTCTAAGTCTGTAGACTTAATAGTTATCATCTCAAGCCACGCAACACTCTTATCATCTCTATTTTTTACCGCAAAACGGATGCGCTCTAGGGTGAATTTATGGAGAGGAAGTAGTGCGCGCAACTTAATTGCCCTCTTCAACTTTTCTGAGAGTTGCTTAGTAGAGCTACTCTCAACACCAACCTCATCACTAAAATCAGCATAGAAGTTAAGTTGTTTTCTGCTCTTATAAATCAAGTTAGGCGCTGCAGTAGGAAACTGGCTCGCATCATAGAGTTGGTACTCTTTACCATTAGTGAGACGATAGAGCAGCAACTCTCCTCTACGCCAAAGTGCCCAGTCAAAACTATCTTGAAGTTGATAGCGAACACTCTCCCGTCTCTCTTGCTGTAGAGTAAATGGCTTTAACCCCTTCAACAACTGAGGTAGCTCGTATTCAGATAGATCCAGTTTCCAACGCATCATATATATTCTCTCTATTTTTTGGGTTAAAATCTAACCACCATCTCAACTCAATTTAACTGCTCAAACATATAGCCAACTCCACGCACTGTTACTATAATATTGCTACATCCATATATTTTAAAAGTTGCTCTAATTCGACGAATGTGTTGATCTACTGTGCGTGGCTCCACCACTATATTATCGCCCCACACCTCTTTTAAAATTTGCTCGCGAGTAAATGCCACATCAGGGTTATGCATAAAAAAGTAGAGAATATTAAACTCAGTAGGGCTCACATCTGCACGCAATCCCTTAAGAAATAGCTTATGACTCTCAGCATTTATTCTAACATCTCCATACTCTACACTCCAACCTTTACTCAGATCTCCACCATTACTACCCCTATTGGCTAAATCTGCATTATCAAAAATCAGATGGAGACGGCGAATAAGGGCATTAACTCTCGCCTCTAACAGACGTGGAGAAAATGGCTTAAGCATAAAGTCATCAGCACCTGAGTCTAAAGCACGAACTTGGCTATCTTCATCACTATTGGTTGCAAACAGGATAACCGCAACTTTGCGTAGCCTCTTCTTCCCTCTAATTTTATAGAGCAGTGCTGAACCACTACTATCAGATAGAGTACAGTCTATCAACACAATATCAGGCTTCTCACTCTGAACACTTCGCCATCCTATCTTTCCTGTTTCACTTTCAACAACATCAAAACCACTCTTTTTAAGATGGATAGAAATTACTCTATTGTGCTCAATATCGCTATCTACTATTAATATTTTCATCTGTTTCTCTATAAACTATAACTACAGGAGAGAGAATCCTCTTGCTGCTTTACTGACAGATCCTGGCTCTATAGATATACCCTCTTCACTTAACTCATCGCGTAATTGAAAAAGAAAGGCGGGGTCCGCATTATCGCCGCTATCACAGAGCTCTAACTCTATCTCACATATCTGCACCTCATCTTCATCTTGTCCACTATCAACACCTTTATAAAGATATACTCTGCCGAAATCTAAAGCAAATTCAACCTCCACTCCTGCCGGGCTAGTTATGAGCCACTGCTTACGCACAAAATCAGTAGTAAATTTTGGAGTTAACTTTTCACTCGTACCCTCTGCCAACAGGGCTTTGGTGAGCGGAGCAAGTTTTAACTTTAGCAACTCCTCATAATCTAACTCTTGACTCTCTAATGGAACTTCAAACTCATTACGCCGATGCAGTGCTCCACCACTCTGCGCTTCGCTATCATCATCTGCAATAACAGAACTCTTCACAGTACGAACCCACCCCTCTCCACCTTTATCTCGGATGCGCAGAGTTATCCCCTCAGTTTTTAGAGCTAAAGCAGAGGTGTCGTAGTAGGTGCTTATCAAGCGCTGCTCACTATAACTGCTCTGCTGTGTAGAGCCATATCTCTTCAATAAATTTAACCCAGATATTTTAGCAACATCCTCTGCTTGCAAGGTTAGCTTCAGCTCTGTCTCCATCCTCTTTTCTCCTCTTAATAATATATATACATATCCATAATCCGCCTATGTCAGAGTATACATCCATTAGAATAATTCGACACCTGTTTTAACTTGTAACTATTCAGTTACTTTAACTTTAATCTAAACTATGAGACATATCCACAAACTTATTGTGACAATTTAATAACAAATAGAGACCTATCAATATTGGAGCTTGATAAAAATTGAATAAACGAGCATACTGTTTTTAATTAATGATAGAAGATACTTTTTTGGATAAATATTATGACAACTAAACAGCAACCCGCTAAACAACACTCCTTAGAGCAGCAACCACTCGATCTACATAGCCCCGAACTATACCTCAATCGAGAGCTTACTTGGCTTAAGTTCAACAATAGAGTTCTGCATGAAGCAGATGATGAGCGAACCCCTCTTCTTGAACGAATGAAATTTTTAGCCATCACTTCATCTAACAGTGATGAGTTCTTTATGAAGAGAATTGGCGGACTTAAACAGCAGGAAGCAGCAGGAGTACAGACTTTAAGTGTTGATGGACGCACCCCTAGAGAACAGCTGGATGAGTGTTACACAGAGCTGCGCAATCTAAACTTAAAGCAACGCAAATCGTTCTTCGATATAGTTGAGCTCCTTAAAGCTGAAAATATCTACCTCGCAAGATACAGCGACCTCAACAATAGTCAAATTGATGAACTTCGCCAGAAGTTTATTAACCTAATCTTTCCACTCCTAACTCCATTAGCGATGGATCCTGGACACCCTTTCCCTTTCATTTCGAATCTTACCCTTAATCTGCTAGTAACTCTTCGTTTTCCCGGAGAAGATATTACTAGAATGGCTCGAATCAAACTTCCAGTTGGAAGAGCGTCAGTAAAACGCTTCTACCAAGTAACAGATGCTGAAGATGGTAGAGAGGCTGAAATTTTTGTACCGCTTGAAGATATTGTAACTAACAATCTAGACCTTCTTTTCCCAGGAATGGAGATAATCACCTGCGAGCTCTTTAGAGTAACCAGAAATGCTAACACTGAGAAAGATGAGGAGGAGGCTGATGATCTGCTCTCTATGATAGAGTCAGAGTTGCGAGATCGTCACTTCTCCCCTATTGTACGCCTCCAAGTTCCACATAATATAGTTACAGAACATAGCGGAATGTTAGCAGCAGAGTTAGGGCTAGATGAAGAGAGCGATGTTTTTGAGTGTAACTCATTTATGGCGATGGGAGATCTATTTGAATTAGCACTCTTAAACCATCCAGAATTGCAGGACAAATCCTACACCCCTCTTGACCACCATAGAATTGCTTACGACACTCGCCCCATATTTCATCAACTCCGCAAAGATGGACCCATTTTACTCCAGCACCCTTACGAGTCATTCGCTACAACAGTAGAGTATTTCTTAGAGTCTGCCAGCATAGATCCAAAAGTTCTAACCATTAAAATGACCCTCTATCGCACCTCGGCAGATAGTAAAATTATTGAATCGTTAGTACGGGCTGCACGCAATGGCAAACAAGTTGCAGTACTAGTTGAGCTTAAAGCTCGCTTTGATGAGGCGGCAAATATTCGCTGGGCTCGTCGTTTAGAGCAGGCTGGAATTCATGTCACATACGGAGTAGTTGGACTCAAAACTCATAGTAAAGTTATTTTAGTGCTTCGCCAAGACTATAACGGTCTGCGTCACTACGCCCATATTGGGACTGGCAATTACCACTCTGGTACAGCTCGCCTCTATACCGATTTAGGAATGCTGACTGCTGATGAAGATATAGGCAAAGATCTAACTGAACTCTTTAACTATCTAACTGGATACTCTCCTCCTCCAAGCTACCGTAAAATTTTAGCTGCACCATACACGCTAAAAGATTCGCTTCTAAAGAAGATAGAGCGTGAAATAAAACAGCACTCTTCAGAAAATCCTGGGCTGATTCAGTTTAAATGTAACGCCCTAGAGGATGCAGATATAACTCACGCCCTCTATCGCGCTAGTCAGCGCGGAGTTAAGGTTGATCTAATTATTCGCGACACCTGCCGCTTCCGTCCTGGCATTGAAGGCATTAGTGATACAGCTCAAGTTGTAAGTATTGTGGGAAGCTTCTTAGAGCACTCACGCATCTTCTATTTTCAGAATGGTAACAATGAAGAGTACTACATAGGCTCTGCTGATTTAATGAAACGCAACCTTGAAAGCAGAGTTGAGGTTGTAACTCCAATAATAGACAAAGATATGCGTCAGGATCTTCGGATGATTATCAATGTCCAACTTAACGATCATCGCAGCGCATGGCAGATGGACTCTGATGGCAACTATACTCAACGCAC
>JABHVM010000086.1 GCA_018658305.1 Thiotrichales bacterium
AAGTTATTATCTATGGAGTTTAGAGAAGATCTTATCTGGCGTATGGTGTCCGCAGTCAACCCTTTTATGGTGGAGTCTTGGCTAAGTAGTAAAAACAGCTTTAATATTAGGGTTGGGTTCTCTTCGAATCTGCTCTGTTCGCTACCGTTATTTGGTTGCAGTGTAAGGTATCCGCTACGCAGAGAAAAATTTTCATCAATAGCTATTAATACTCCTCCTGCATCAGGCGTCAATAATTTCTCTTCAAAGAGCTGAAGTAGAATTTCATTGAGGAGTGAGAGAGAGTGGATAAGGCGAAAGTAGCTATGCATAAAAGATTCCACCCCTCTCTTATCAACATTATCTAAGTGTCCGAAGTGATCAGCCAACTCTGACTGATGTTCGAACAGAAGGCGCTCCTCAGCTCTTCCTGCAATAAGGTGGAGGGCAAACCGTATCTCCCAGAGCCTCTCTTGCCCGCCCTCTAAGTATGCGCACTCTTCAACAGTAAGAAAGTTATGCTCAACTAGGCTGCGTATTTTTCTAGATCCAAAGTGGCGCTGAGTAACCCATATAATATTCTGAATATCCCGAAGTCCGCCAGCTCCCTCCTTAATGTTTGGTTCTAAATTGTAGGCGGTTCCATTATGTCTATTGAGGCGCTCCTCCTGTTCGCTACGCTTAGCTATGAAAAACGGATCACTCGGCCAGATAGAGTCCTCCCTCATGACGCTCTCTAATCTACTGTAGAGTAGCTTAGATCCAGCTAGCCAACGAGCCTCTAGCAGGTTGGTGGTTACCGTAATATCGTTCTTACTCTCTTCTATGCACTCATCTATCGAGCGTACACTATGTCCAATCTGCAAACCAAGATCCCACAGTTTGGTGATGAACTTTTCAATACCGCTGTTATGTTCAGGATTAATGCTGTTGGGTTCAGATATTATAAGAAGATCTATATCAGAGTATGGGTGAAGTTCCTCTCTGCCATAGCCACCAACAGCAATTAATGTGCAGTACTCTTGTATATTACCAAAGCTGTTCGTGAGTTCATCCCATAGTGTTTGGAGTAGTAGGTCTATCTCTGCACTTCGCTCTTTAATAAGAGTTATGGCTGCAACTCCTTCCTGAAAGCGATATGCGCGTTCTTGGTTTGATGCTTCTAGTTGTTGTTTAATAGATTTGCTCATCTCTTAAATGGAAATTAAAACTCTTCCTCTTCTTCTCTTTTAGTTAAAACTTCAACTCCATCCGCAGTCACCAAAAGGGTGTGTTCCCACTGGGCTGAAAGGCTACGATCTTTAGTGGTAACTGTCCACTTATCTTGTTGGTTAAGACGGCAGTGGCGTTTGCCCGCGTTTATCATAGGTTCAATAGTAAATGTCATCCCCTCTTGCAGCACTACATCTTTCCATTTACTCTCATCTTCTTCCACATAGTGGACGACTTGAGGATCCTCATGAAACTTAAGTCCGATCCCATGACCACAATATTCGTGCACTACAGAGAAGTGATTCTGTTTCGCATGTTTTTCAATTGCCGCTCCTATCTCCATTAATCTGGCGCCAGGTTTGACCTGCTCTATCCCTTTAAGTAGACACTCTCGTGCTACCCGAATCAATCTCACTGCAAGTATAGATGGTTTATTAAGAGTGAACATCTTGCTACAGTCGCCGTGATAACCATCTTTGATAATAGTTATATCGATATTAATAATATCGCTCTTTTTAAGTTTTTTATCTCCAGGTATACCATGGCAGATAACATGGTTGATTGAGGTGCAGATAGACTTTGGGAAGCCGTGGTAGTCTAGTGGGGCAGGGACTGCTTGCTGGACATCTACTATATAGTCGTGACATATCTGATCTAGCTCTGCAGTGGTTACTCCAATCTTTATATATGGCTCAATCATCACTAGCACATCGGCTGCAAGTTTGCCTGCTACCCTCATTTTCTCTATCTCTATAGTGCTCTTAATTGATATACTCATAAACTTGTCTCATAAATTTGCTTTAACTGTAACTGCGTAGTATACTATGCGCGCAATTTTCAGAGTATAAACTTTTTAGAGTTTAGGTTTGATTAAAGTATAGATTTTGAAAATTGTGTAGTTTTAAATTTTATTTCACACATATACCAAACCCATACATCCGGGTGTTCTATTTTAAGAGAATTGGAGATATGGGGTATATGGAGGCAAAACCCAAACTTTAGGAGTTTATTATTTTATGTCTATTACAATGAGACAGATGTTAGAAGCTGGTGTCCACTTCGGCCACCAAACACGATTTTGGAACCCTAAGATGGCACCGTACATCTTTGGCGATAGAAACAAGATCCATATTATTAACCTTGAAAAAACGCTGCCGCTATTCCAGGAAGCAATGAATTTTATCGGCGGTGTGGCCGCAAAAAATGGCAAAATTCTTTTTGTTGGAACTAAACGAGCTGCACAGAAAACAGTTAGAGAGGAGGCAGAACGCGCAGGTATGCCTTACGTTAATCATCGTTGGTTAGGTGGAATGATGACTAACTTTAAAACTGTAAAACAGTCTATCCGTCGTTTAAAAGAGATTCAGGCGATGAAAGAAGATGGGCGTATTGAACGATTAACTAAAAAAGAGGGGTTGATGGTTAGTCGTGAGTTTGAAAAGTTAGAGCGGACTCTTGGTGGAATTCAAGATATGGGCGGTATCCCATCAGCTATGGTAGTTATTGATACTGGACATGAAGGTATTGCAATTAATGAAGCTAGAAAGCTAGGTATTCCTGTAGTTGGAGTGGTTGATACCAATAATAATCCTGAAGAGATTGATTACGTTATTCCTGGTAATGATGATGCGATCCGCTCTATTCAGCTATATGTAAGGGCTGCTGCAGATGCTATTATCGAGGCTAAAGCTGCGAACACTATAGCAGCGGCAGACACTGCTGAAGCAGCAGCGCCTTCTGAAGCACCAGCACCAAAGGTTGAAGCTGAAAAAGAGCCAGCTCCAGCAGCTCCAGTAGAAGAGGTGGCAGTAGCAAATAATGAAGCAGCACCAGCTGCTGCAGAGGGAGAGTAAGCTATGGCAGTTACAGCAAGTCAGGTGAAAGAGCTTCGTGAACGCACTGGTGCGGGAATGATGGAGTGTAAAAAGATGCTGGTTGAAACTGATGGAGATATCGATCTTGCGATTGAGAATATGCGTAAGTCAGGTCTTGCAAAAGCGGACAAGAAAGCTTCTCGTGTTGCCGCAGAGGGTGTGGTATCAATTGCTACAGCTGATGACGGCAGTCGTGGGGTTATGGTTGAAGTTAACTCTGAGACAGATTTTGTTGCGAAAGCAGATGAGTTTGTAGAGTTTGCAGATCAGATTGCAGCTACTGTATTGGCAGAGTCTCCAGCGGATGTGGCAGCACTGGCGGACCTTAATCTTGTCGGTGGTTCAACAACGGTAGAACTGCGTCGCCAAGAGCTGATTTCAAAACTAGGTGAGAATATGACTGTGCGTCGTTTCTCTGTGGTTGATTCGAACGGCGGTGTGATCGGTTACTACTCGCACGGTGGACGCATCGGAGTAATGACTGCACTACAGGGTGGTGACGAAAATCTTGCAAAAGATGTCTCAATGCATGTTGCAGCACTTAAGCCGCTAGCACTTTCTGAAGATGACATCTCTGCGGAAGCTCTAGCGAAAGAGAAAGAGATCTTCTCTGCACAGGCAGCTGAAAGCGGTAAGCCAGAGAATATCATCGAGAAGATGGTTGTCGGACGGATGAAGAAATTTGTCAATGAGGTGACGCTCCTTGGACAATCTTTTGTGAAAGATCCAGACCTAACGGTCTCTCAGTTGATGGATAAAAGTAGCGCTAAGATTATCGACTTTGCAAGATTGGAAGTTGGTGAAGGGATCGAGAAAAAAGAAGAGAACTTTGCTGATGAAGTGATGTCGCAGATTAAAGGCTAGAGATTACATTCTAGCTTCTTATGAAAAGCCTTTCACTATAATATATGTGAGAGGCTTTTTTTTGGATACCTTTTTTGGATACCTATTTAATTAATAAATAGTTAAAAAATAGTTAAAAAAAACAGATAAATTAGGAGAATTTAAATGTCACAAAAACCACTTTACAAAAGAGTGCTGTTAAAATTAAGCGGTGAAGCGCTAATGGG